>JAGLHR010000872.1 GCA_023143415.1 Thiomargarita sp.
CTTATTCAATCGGGAAATGCTATATGTGTCAATATAGCACGCCCTTCAGAAGTGGCATAAACCAATTGCGTTTTATCATCAATCCCTTTTCCAGCTTTTCCTACTTCTTGAGTGGTTTTTATATCATATCCCATTTTTCTTAATATTTTGACAGCAAGGTAATTAAAATCTTCATCGGCATAAAGTTCAATCATAGACAATTCTCTTCTTCAATTTCTTGATCTATTTCATTTTGACAAAGATCATAGTACTTCCATGCTGCTTTTAAATCAGATTGTTTCAGAGCCGGATAAATTTCTAGGAGTTCGCTGTCAGACGTGTTTAATTGGCGATATTGTACCAAGCTTCTGACCGGAATACGGGTATTGCGAATATGTGGACTACCGCCACAAATACCCTGTGTCTTTTGAATCAAGTGGTCATCATCGTTTTGAGGAGATACATCTTGAAAAACACGATTTTTGAGAGATAAAACAAAATCCAACGTTTTTTCAAGTTTTTCTACTGAAAGATTATGAATTTCGTGTAATAGTCTATTTTCAATTTCAACTTGATTCATTTATTTTCTCCTTCTCTGGTATAAGCAATACTTTTTTACCTTTAGGTTAGTAGGGCAAAATGATGTGTTATAGTGAGTACGCCCTTCAGAAGTTAAATCATCATTGTTGGGTAACTATCAATCTCTTTGATAGAAAAGGGGTTTAGCGACTACCGTAACACACCAGTTTACATACATTTCCAAATCTTCTTTCAGAGCATGAATATCAACAATAATATCTTGCAAAACCATAAAAATAACCTTTCAAATTCAAATATTAACGATTATTATACCATAATAATTCCTTGAGCAAGCCAAGCTAAAAAAACCTTATTGTTTCAGAAAGAAGTTGTGCTTAACTTGACTATTTGCAGTGTAAATAAAATCCATTGACTTCAAAGTACTTAATTAAATTACGCCGCTTGACAGACATTTTGAATCTCCACTGGCATGAGTCAGTAGGAAACCACACAAGTATCTACTATTCGTTCTTCCATTGTTCTGATTACCCCAATACTTCTCTCCGCCAACGTTCAACCGTTTCTTCAAAATGCTCATCTAATTCATCTTCTGACTATCCACAGAGTAAAACGTCAAAGTTTTTAATCGGTTGCACTCCTTGGGCTAATGCGATTTCTTGAATCGTTTTTGATTGCCAAAAAGGAGCAAAAAAATGTGAATCGGTGTGTGGATGTTGTAACCGATTGAAATGGTTCGTGCATGATGATATCTCCTTTAATGTTAGAATCAAAATTAATCTTCAAGTCTAACAGATTGACAAATTAACTCCACTTTGAACCAGATTGTACGGATTAAATGATAAACAGGATTATTTTATCAATGTCATCCTGAGCATCCTTCAATCCGTGTAATGGCCTGTTCAAAAAGCCGAGTACAGCGAATTGACGAAATAATCGAATTAAAGGCAGCTATGTTGTATTCGTTTATTTCGCTAATTCGTTGTACTCATTTACAGAATAAAAGCAATAAACCCAATAACACCAACAAACCCATTCTGAAAATTCTCTCATTCTGCAAATTCTGATTCAAACAATTGAATGCCGATGCACACAACGTTTGCCCACCCTACCCTGCTAATAAAATCAAATACATAAGTCAAAATGGTATGAATTGTAGGGTGGGTAGAGCGATAGCGAAACCCACCATTTTGG
>JAGLHR010000873.1 GCA_023143415.1 Thiomargarita sp.
CCTACAACATTTCAGCCTAAAGTTTTTTGAAGAAAAACTTTAGGCTGAAATATTCTTATGAAGACGGAGGAAAATATTTTTATGTAGGGGCAATCCCTTGTGGTTGCCCTGAGTAGTTACCAACGCTTTAACTTTATACTTTGGAGTAACAACGCTTTAGCTTTGTACTTTGGAGTTCAAGACTTCACCTTTGAACAATTTATTCTTGATATTTGCATAAGTTTACCCTAAGAATAAAGCTTCCATTTGCAACAAAAGGGTTTATTTTTTTGAGTGAAATTCCTTTAAGTGTGCTTTTTGGCATACTCGCTTTTCTCATTTTAATTTCGGCATTTTTTTCTGCCTCTGAAACCAGCATGATGGCGATTAATCGCTACCGTTTACGTCATCTTGCGGCAAAAAAGCATCGTGGCGCATTGCGCGTTAATCAATTATTAGAACGCCCTGATCGATTAATTGGTGTGATCCTATTAGGCAATAACTTTGTCAATATTTTAGCCTCCTCAATTGCAACAGTGATCGCTATTGAACTGATGGGTGATGCGGGGATTGCAATAGCAGCAGCCTTACTAACTGTAGTGATTCTCATTTTTAGTGAAGTGACTCCTAAAACGATAGCTGCTCTTCATCCAGAAAAGGTTGCTTTTCCCGTATCGCTTATCATAAAACCTTTGTTAACCATTTTATACCCCTTGGTATGGGCGTTAAATGGCATCGGTAATTACTTGTTGAAATTACTTGGGATTTCTGAAAACAACCCAGATAGTCATCGTTTGAACTCTGAGGAATTGCGAACAGTGGTACACGAGGCGGGTGGCATGATTCCTAAACGCCATCAACAAATGTTGTTAGGCATTTTAGATTTAGAAAAAGTCACTGTAGAGGATATTATGATACCGCGTAATGAAATTATTGGTATCGATCTCAATGCGTCGCTTGATACAATTACTGAACAATTGGCAACGAGTCAACATACTCGTTTACCACTGTACAATGATAGCATAGACAATGTCGTGGGTATGCTCCATTTACGCAAATTACTGCGCTTATTTAGGCAGAGTGAATTAACTAAAGAGGCGTTGTTGGAAAAAGCGGCGCGTGAACTTTATTTTGTGCCTGAAGGTACGCCTTTACATACACAATTACGGAATTTTCAAAGACATAAATTGCGTATTGGTTTAGTCGTCAATGAATATGGCGATATTCAAGGTTTAGTCACCCTTGAGGATATCCTCGAAGAAATTGTGGGAGAATTTACCACTGATCCAGATGCTTTAAATTTGGATATACATCCGCAAGGTGATAATACTTTTTTGATTGATGGCAGTATCACAGTGCGAGAGTTTAATCGCACCATGCAATGGAATTTACCCACAGATGGCGCGAAAACCCTCAATGGCTTGATTTTAGATCATTTAGAAGTCATTCCTGAAGTTGGAACAAGTTTTCTTTTGGATGGGCATCCCATAGAAATTGTGCAAATAGCAAATAAGGCGGTGAAAATGGTGCGGATTCAATCTAATCGTTGGCAACCCAAAATTCCTGTGAAACAGGATTTAGAAGTTTAAATTTTTTGAAGATTGAGGCTCTTGCAAAACTCTTATGATGAGGGCAGACACACAGGTATGCCCCTACAAAACATCACGTTTTTCAGGATTGTAGGGGCGAACCTGCGTGT
>JAGLHR010000874.1 GCA_023143415.1 Thiomargarita sp.
TATATCGTGGTGCTGAATATGTTGTGGATTTTTTACCAAAGGTAAAAATTGAAGCGGCTGTTAGCGGGGAAATAGTTGAAGGGGTCATAGAAGCCATCAGCAAAGCAGCCAACACAGGCAAAATTGGAGACGGCAAAGTTTTTGTCTATGATCTTGAACAAACGATTCGTATTCGTACCGGCGAAACGGGCAAAGAGGCCCTTTAAATGAAAATGAGGAGAAGCAATAAATTTCTATTGTCCGTGTTTATATTTGTGCTGCCATCCCTGAGTTCTGCACAAGATACCCTGAATACGGGAAATACCGCTTGGGTACTAACAGCAACAGCATTAGTGCTGTTTATGACCCTCCCTGGTTTATCCTTTTTTTATGCCGGTATTGTACGCAGTAAAAATGTATTATCGGTTTTGATGCAATGCTTTGCCATTACTTGTATGGTGTCTATTCTGTGGATGATGTATGTCTATAGTCTCGCCTTTGGTGAAGGCAACAACTGGATTGGTGATTTAAGTAAAGCATTCATGGCAGGTGTTGGTAAAAATGCCATGACGGGGGATATTCCAGAAACCGTTTTTTCTATGTTCCAATTGACCTTTGCTATCATTACACCCGCTTTAATCGTGGGTGCTTTTGCAGAACGTATGAAGTTTTCTGCCATGTTGCTCTTCAGTGCGATTTGGGTGACTTTGGTTTATGCACCAATAACTCACTGGGTATGGGGTGGCGGCTGGCTTCAAAAGATGGGGCTACTTGATTTCGCCGGTGGTACTGTTGTCCATGTGACAGCCGGTACAGCTGCTTTAGTCGCCGCTATTGTCATGGGTAAACGTCATGGATTTCCGCACACGGCGATGCCACCGCATAACTTAACCATGACGGTAGCCGGGGCTGGTATGCTCTGGGTCGGTTGGTTTGGCTTTAATGCCGGAAGTGCTCTTGCCGCCAATGGCGATGCGGGTATGGCGATGATGGTCACGCATATTTCTGCGGCGGCTGGCGCGATGGCTTGGATGTTCGCAGAATGGTTTAAATACGGTAAACCCAGTGTCTTAGGCATAGTGACTGGTATGGTAGCCGGTTTAGGTACCATTACGCCCACTTCGGGTTTCGTCGGTCCTGCTGGAGCATTAATTATTGGTACAACGGCGGGATTTATTTGTTTCTTTGCAACGAGTTATTTCAAGCGCGTACTGAAGATAGACGATTCTTTAGACGTATTTCCAGTGCATGGTATAGGTGGTATTTTGGGTACTTTATTGGTTGGTATTTTCGCTTCCACCGAACTTGGCATTTTCAGTGGACAAGGTTTTGCTGAAGGTGTAAGTAGTATGAGTCAACAAGTCGGCATTCAGTTTGTGGGAATGATTTCAACACTTGTTTATACGGCAGTTCTCACATTTATTATCCTTAAAGTGATAGATATTACTATTGGCTTGCGTGTCTCCAAAGAGGAAGAAATTGAAGGTTTGGATATTACGCTTCACGAAGAGCGTGGTTATATTCTTTAATCTCGTTTAGTAACGAATCAGGGCAACCACAAGGGATTGCCCCTACATAATTTTTCGTCCGTCTTCATAAGAATATTTCAGCCTAAAGTTTTT
>JAGLHR010000875.1 GCA_023143415.1 Thiomargarita sp.
TCTAGTTGGAGAGTTGATTTCATGCACGTTCCTTATAACGACATTTGATAAATACTAAATTGACATCGCTTGCGCGATATGCGTTTTCCAATCTTTGTCCGCATCACCAAAGACAAAAAAATAAGGATTGAGAAGCGAATCTTTAGTATTATAACGCAAAGGTTGTAAGTGCATATTCGTTAAATAGCCACCCGCCTCTTCAGCAACGCATTGTGCCGCCGCCGTATCCCATTCTGAAGTGGGACCAAAACGAGGATAAATATCTGCTTTACCTTCTGCCACGAGACAGATTTTTAAGGAGCTACCAATACTGACTAATTCAACTTCACCATCAAATCCATCGACAAATTTTTGCAAATACTCACCTCCGTGTGAACGACTACCTGCCACAATCAAACTATTCTCAGGGCAAGCACGTACCATAATAGCTGTCGGCGATTCCCCAGCTAAAGACTTGAACGCACCGCTGCCCTCCGCTGCAAAATAAGTCACGCCAGTGACAGGCACATACACTACGCCAAGTACAGGTTTATGATTATCAATCAGGGCAATATTAACGGTAAATTCGCCATTACGCTTAACAAATTCACGGGTTCCATCAAGTGGATCAACTAGCCAATAGCGTTGCCAGCTTGCACGTTCAGAATAGGGGATTTTTTTCGATTCTTCAGATAAGACGGGCACATCTGCGCTGATCTCCTTTAAACCTGCTACAATTGTTTCATGGGCTGCCATATCTGCCTGGGTTAAAGGAGATTTATCTGCCTTTTGCTCTACTTCAAAATCAGTCGCATACACTTCCATAATGCGCTTTCCAGCCATTTGTGCAAGCTGATTGACGTTATCTAATAATTCTTTGGGGGAACTGGACATCGTTTTCTCAATTTAAGTTGTTATAAAACAAGTAATTACGAATTTATTGAATGGTGAATGGTGAATGGTGAATTATGAATTATACTCTAAACGTTCAAGTTTTTGCGAATAAAGAAATTCTGATTCAGAACAAAAAAATCGGATTTCTATACGAATTTAATTTCCGTGGGTGAATAAAGAAATTCTGATTCAGAACAAAAAAATCGGATTAATGTTCAGAAAAATAAATTTATTAGAAACCAAGTTTCTTCAAGAAACTGGGTTTCTCAGATTAGGGGAACAATATGTCAAGTATTATCCAACGCGCACTGTTCAGTGTCTCTGATAAATCAGGTATTGTTGCGTTTGCACAAGCTTTAAGCGACAAAGGGGTGGAAATTTTATCCACAGGCGGCACTGCTCAATTACTCAGAGATCATGGCATTTCTGTCACAGAAGTTTCTGACTACACAGGCTTTCCAGAAATGATGGCGGGTAGAGTGAAAACATTACACCCCAAAATTCATGGCGGATTATTAGGGCGACGTGGTGTTGATGAAACGGTGATGAAGGAACACGATATTTATCCGATTGATTTGCTCGTCGTTAACCTATATCCATTTGAACAAACCATTGCTAAACCTGATTGTGATTTAGCCACTGCGATTGAAAACATTGATATAGGCGGTCCCGCCATGTTGCGCTCTGCGGCTAAAAATCATGCTGCCGTCACGGTGGTGGTTGATACAAAAGATTATGACAACATTTTAGAGGAAATGGCGGCGAATAACGGCGCAGTGAGTGAGGCAACACGCTTTGCTTTGGCTTGTAAAGTCTTTGCACATACAGCACATTATGATGCCGCCATTGCGAATTACCTCACTCAAAACACCGCATTTCCGCAGACTCTCTCGCTGCAATACCAAAAAGTAGAAGCCATGCGCTATGGCGAAAACCCCCATCAAAAAGCCGCCTTTTATGCCGAATCTTCCCCCAAAGAGGTTTGTATTGCAACAGCAACACAATTACAGGGCAAAGCATTATCTTATAATAATGTCGCTGATACAGATGCTGCCCTGGAATGTGTCAAATCATTTGATGAGCTCCCTGCTTGTGTCATTGTCAAACATGCCAATCCTTGCGGGGTGGCATTTGGCGAGAATATTTTGACGGCATACCATCGTGCTTTTAAAACCGATCCCACTTCCGCATTTGGCGGAATTATCGCTTTCAATCGCGCCCTTGATGCCCAAACTGCAAAAGCCATTATTGATCGTCAATTTGTTGAAGTGATTATCGCCCCAAAAATCGCTGAGGAAGCTAAACCCATTTTAGCCACTAAAACCAATGTGCGCGTATTAACTTGGGAAACTTCCCCTTTTAACAAAGGAGATATTGGGAAAACTTTGGATTTTAAACGAGTCAATGGAGGCTTGTTGGTACAAGATCGCGATTTAGGCGTAATCACAGCGGCTGACTTAAAAATCGTCACTGAACGACAACCCACAGAAAAAGAATTACAAGATTTACTCTTTGCATGGAAAGTGGTGAAATTTGTCAAATCCAATGCCATCGTCTATTGTAAAGACTGCATGACAATTGGTATCGGTGCCGGGCAAATGAGCCGCGTTTACAGTGCCAAAATTGCCGCGATTAAAGCCGCCGATGAAAAATTAGAGGTGAAAGGCAGCATAATGGCATCAGATGCCTTTTTTCCATTTAGGGATGGCATTGACGCTGCTGCTGACGTGGGCATTACTGCAGTTATTCAACCCGGTGGATCAATGCGCGACGAAGAAGTTATCGCGGCGGCGAATGAACATGATATCGCAATGGTGTTCACGGGAATGCGTCATTTTAGGCATTGATTGGAATTTTTTAGACCTGACAGGTTTTGGAAACCTGTCAGGTCTGTTGTCGTGATTTTTTTAGACCTGACAGGTTTTGGAAACCTGTCAGGTCTTTGTACTCGTGTCACTGACGGCTCAGTTGTTTGATTTCTTTTTCACTGAAGCCTGTTGCTTGGTTGATGATTTTCACATCTATTCCCATTTTCAGCAGGTTTATTGCTGTCTCTTTCTTGCCTTTGGCTTCGCCTTTAATCCATCCCTGATTATAAACATGTTCAGTCATGTAGGGTGGGCAAAGTCCTTTTCGTGCAACGGCTTCCTCATTAAAAAAGTGCACCAAAAAGACTTTGCCCACCCTACATGGCTGGGTTTCTAAAAACCTATCTTAATAGACTTAATATCAATAGGTGATTATAATGACTTTACAAGCGACTTCACTACCGGATATATCCGTTGAAATGCCGCAATTAACCATTACTGAAGCAAGCCAACATTTTTCTGACTTGATCAAAAGTACCAGGGCTGGAAAACAACGAACTCTTATTACTCAAAGTGGTTTCGAGGTTAAAGTTTTTGTGAAGCAAAAACTTTAACCTCGAATGGTGTTGCCGTTTTACTTCCCCTTGAAGATTTGGCGTTATTACAAAAATTAGAAGATATACTTGATTATCAAGAAGCCATAGAAGCATTAGATGAACCAGGCGAAAATATTTCGTTTGAAGAACTGAAAAAAGAATTGGGGTAACTAGAAATGGCTTACACAGTTGAAATTAGAGGTACGAAACCCACCTTTTCACTGAGCAAAAAATGGATTCTCACTCCAATATTTGAATCAGAATTTTCAGAATTTGAGAATTTTCAGAATTAAATAAAAAACAGGTTATCATTATTAAATGATTGATTTAATTGTATTTATAATAATACTTATGAAAAGCCATAAAATAAGTCATGTAGGCCGTTGCACAGTCCTTTTAGTGCAACGGCCTACATGGCTATTCCAAAGCTGAAGCGTTGGACTCCTATTCCAAAGCTGAAGCGTTGGACTCCTATTCCAAAGCTGAAGCGTTGGACTCCTGTTCCCAAAGCTGAAGCGTTGGACTCCTATTCCAAAGCGTTGGACTCCTTTTTTACCGTGTTTTATTCGTTTAAAACGAATTCGTTATACTATATTAAGAGGCTATACCATGCCATTAAATACCTCAGATATATCCATTGCAGCTAAAATCAATGCATTAGATCAAATCACTCAAATGCAGCATCAACTTGACTATGATGTTCAAGATTTTACCATTGACTCGCTGGTGCAAGAGTTTCACGCCCACCGCATTTATCTACCTACTTTCCAAAACGACTGGGTTTGGGATAATAAGCAATGCACTCGTTTTATTGAATCGGTGATACTTGGGTTACCACTTCCAGTGATGTTTTTTGCCGCAACCGATGACTATGATCGGTTCGAGATTATTGATGGTATTCAAAGAATACGAACACTTGACGCTTTTTTGGCTAATCATTTAAGGCTAGAAAATACAGAAATACTTTCCTTATTGGATGGGTTTAGGTTTTCAGATATACACTTTTTACAGCAGAATAAATTTAAAAGCCGTACTATTCGAGTGTTTATCGTAAAAGACAGTCTCCATATTCGGCACCAGCTAGTTAGGTGGCTTAATACCAGTGGTATGCCCCATGTTATGACGGATTCCCATGATGCAACAGTTCATTAATGAGTTTGAAGAACGTGTCAAAGAGGTTGACGAATATCTTGATTTTTTGGAGGAACTTGATAAACCGCAGGTTCAACTTCATTTTCCACACCAAGGAGCATATAGTCAAATTGAGCCTAAAATCAAAAAGATACTCAATGCCCATGTCTTTTTGATGCTGTATAACTTGGTGGAATATAGCATTCGTGATGGCATGGTAGAGATATATCGAAAAATAACCTCTCATCACTACCCATGCGAAAAGCTTAGACAAGAAATCCGAGAAATTTGGATAAATTCTCATTACCGAAAGATTTTTAAAACCACTGCCAACTGGGAATCAGCCAAAAGAATGGCAGTACAACTGGTGGAAGAGGCTGTCAATCATGCCATTATTCAACTAGATGAAGAAGCACTGCCCATTTCTGGTAACTTGGATGCACGTCAGATCCGTCATATTTGCGAGTCACACGGTATTTTATACAAAATACGTCCAGAAGCCAAAGGAGGTAACAAATTACGGATTGTTAAAGAACAAAGGAATTCTTTGGCTCATGGACATTTATCTTTTTATGAGGCTGGAAAACATTTTAACGTTACCGATTTAAAAACGATTGAAAACGAAGTGGTCATGTTTATTCGTGATATTCTCACCAATATGGCGGATTATGCTCATCATAGAAAGTACGAGGTTTAATTCAATTCAATTTTTGCCTTCCGCCCGAAAAGGGCAGAGGCGAACACACAGGAGTTGAATCAGACTAGTCGTAGATATGATTTCATGCACGTTCCTAAACTTTCTAATTAGAATTAGTCATGTAGGGTGGGCAAAGTCCTTTTCTTGCCCACCTTCCTCATTAAAAAAGTGCCGTTGCGTTGCACCAAAAAGACTTTGCTTAAACAATATTTGCCGGCTGGAATACATCAATAGACAACCTAAGCCCTAAATTATGCAGAAAGCTGTTTAAACGGATAAGGTTAGGACTTTTCACATTTTCAGTATTAAAATCAGCGGCGATGTTTATAGCAGAATCCGCTTCAGAAGTTTCAGCAAGATTTTTTAGTGCTAATAAAAATGTGTTAAAATCACCATTTTCCAATACTTCATTTAAATAAGCGGCTCTATCTTGTGGGTCTTTTAAGACTTGCTTTATAAAGGCGACTTGCCATAGTTATTCTCCTGTCTGTTCATGCCAATATTCAATGGCTTTTTTTACATCTCGGTTTTGAGTTGATTTATCACCACCTAACAGCAATAAAATAATGGTGTCTTCTTCTTTTCCATAATAAATGCGAATACCTTTACCATAAGTCATGTAGTCATGTAGGGTGGGCAAAGTCCTTTGATTGCCCACCTTCCTCATTAAAAAAAGTGCCGTTGCACCCACGTTGCCCACCCTACTCAGTTAAGGGCAAAAAAAACCTGTCAGGTTTAAG
>JAGLHR010000876.1 GCA_023143415.1 Thiomargarita sp.
AAAACTTTAGGCTGAAATGTTGTAGGGGCAATCCCTTGTGGTTGCCCTGTTACCTCAAATCAATTCTATTCGTTTTACACTAATTTGAGCCATGTTGTATAAAGAACTACTTGAAAATATTAAACTTTATTCTGGTCAATATAAAAAAGACTTATTGGCAGCCGCAAGCTCACCTCTGCGTCAAGCAATCAATTTCAATCCCAATCATCTGGGTGTTAATCAATTACTGGCTGATGTTCTACTCGCACAAGGGCAGGCTGCTGAAGCCCGTGAAATATTAGAAAAGCTATACCAATCCCAGCCAGCAGCGGCACGCCCTCGGTTAATTAAAGCTTTATTAGCGTTAGCAAATGCTTGTGATGATGAAACTGAACAGCTTGAACTTTATAAGCAGGTATTTGAACTGGATGCTGAACAATTAGAGGCTAAAAGTGCTTGGCAAAAAATTTGGCAACAGCGAGGTGATGAAGCTTATAAAGCAGGTCAATTAGAAACCGCTTTAACTAATTATCGCACAGCTCAACTTGAGGATCAAGTCGCCAAACTTGAAGAAGAAATACGTCATCGTGAAATTGATACGCAATTGAAAGTCATCAATAAGGTGGCACAAGCCAATCGCTATCAAGAAGCGTTGCAACAAGTGCAGCAGTTAGCTGATGAATATCCAAGTGCGCGAGATTGGAATCAAATCAAACAAGAAATACTTGATTATGAAATTGATACGCGATTGAAAATCATCAATGACGCTAAACAAGCTAATCGCTATGAAGAGGCATTGGAACAATTGCGCCAATTGGCGAAGGAATTTCCAGAACAACGCGATTGGGCTGACGATTTGGAACAATTGTATCCTAACGCTCAGTTGGTTGAATCTCGGCAATCCTTAGAATTGAAAAAGGATGATAAGGAAACATATGCCGTTGCATTAGCAAATTCTCAAAATACGAATCAGTATTTGCATTTATCCGTGAAAGGAACAGATGTTATCAATGTCATTAAAACAATGCACCAGTATGCGAATGAATTGAACGAATCACGTTTACAGATGCAAGCGTTGACACGACTTCTTGAAGAGGAAAAAAATGCGCGGCTGAATAGTGAAAAAACACTTACGGAATCTCGTCAACGGCTTGAAG
>JAGLHR010000877.1 GCA_023143415.1 Thiomargarita sp.
GCGTCACATCAGTCAACAATTATAAATAACCAATTCCTAATTTTAAAAAATCGTTAATTAAATAAGAAAAATTCTTAAGTCATTGATTTTGCAAAAAAAAAAAAAACGATTTTGCAAAAAAACAATCAATTTTTTCCATTTTATCCCTTGACAATTTTTTCTATTTTATTTAACATAATGATGATTTTTCAGAATCAGAAAATGACGCTTGAAATGCGAATTAAGATTTAAAATTGGAGTCCAAATCTTCAGCTTTGGGCATTTATTTCATAGCTTTGGGTGTTTAAATTGACGATGAGATTACCTAGAAATTTTACCATTTCAGCAAGACAGTTTAATTATCAGAATATTAATAACGCACTTAATTTTTGGTCTTTTTATATTAAGAAATTTTATAATGCCGATAAGATTGAGTCGTTTTTTAATTCTGTTAAACAGAGTAGCCCATTATATGGTGGAAGGCCATGTGGAAAAAATCTGAGTTTTTCTTATAAGAATGTGGAATTTTTAAATGCCAAGGGCATTGGACTTATGTTGACTTTGTCTAATCATTATTTTACTGAAGAAGCTTATGTGGCTACCATTCCTATTTTGGAACGCTTAGAAAATCACTTGAACAGCGTCACGATTGTCAATGATGATCTGGCAGTGCGAATCAAGCAAGACTTTCCTTTGTTTAAACGCAAAGCAAGTGTCATTAAGTTGATTAATACGCGAGAGGGTATTCATAAAGCACTGGAACTATATGATTCCGTTGTGTTTCATCCGAACTTGAATGATAACGCTGAATTTTTACAATCTGTTGATTGTAAAGATAAAATTGTATTATTTGCTAATACGAGATGTTTGTATAAATGTAACAATCCAATATGTTATAAATATATTTCTAAACAACTGATAACAGAAGGAAAATGGGATAAATCGGTTTGTGATAATAAGGAAAATCCTGAAGTGAAACAAAATTATACGGTTTTTAATTTAGAGGATGAAAAATTTAATGGCTACTCTTCGTTTAAGTTAATCCCAGTGCCTAATGAACATTTGCAAATGGATTATCAATGTCACCCAGTCACTTCCCTAAAAAGATCGGATGGCACGACTATGATTTGTTAAAAAATGATTATCTCAAATAAACATCAATTTGTATTTGTAGCAATTCCCAAAACGGCGACTCATGCAATACGCTTTGCTTTACGTCAACATTTAGATGAAAAAACGGATTGGGAGCAAGTCGGGTTATTTGTTAAGAAGAGTTTGCCTTTTGAAAGTTTGGCTAAATTGGGTAATGGACATATTAAATGTACTGAAATCCAGCCTTTTTTGGAACAGAACACTTGGAATAATTATTTTAAGTTCACTATTGTTAGAAATCCTTACGATAGGTTTATTTCGTATTGTTTCTTTATGAATCGAGAGGATATTACTTTTAAAAAATACGCCCTCGAAAGAATGAAAAAAATTATTGTAAATAAAAAGGTACACCAAAATTTATGGTTTATACCTCAATATCATTTTATTACTGATAACAATGGTGAATTGATGGTTGATTTTGTGGGAAAATATGAAAATTTAGTCAATGCTCATCAACATATTTGCACAAAAATTGGTATCCCTAGTGAGCAGTTACCTAGAATCAACCGTTCAATCCATAATAACTATGCAGAATATTATGATGATGAGCTTAGACAAGCGGTTTTTGAATTTTATCAGCCAGATTTTGATTTGCTTGGTTATGGAAATGAGATTTCTTAAAAGTGGTCACTGACAGATTTTAAAAACCTGTCAGGTTTTTCAGCACTAAGTACTGAAGCACAAGTTATCGGATATTATGGAGTCCAAACCTTCAGATTTGGCACTCGGTCATTTGGTCACGTCCAAATCTAAAGGTTTGGACTCCAAAAAGTGCTAAAACTTGTGCTTCGGTACTTACGTCCATTTTCCATTTCGAGTAAATGCCTCGTATTTTACCGGAAAAAACGTTTGATAATACCAAGCATATTCCTTGTAGATGTTGTTCTTGATGAGATCAGACACAGTGTGTTTGGTAGAGGGCTTAATGGTTGGATAGGTATTATGCCGATATTTGAAACGGTAGTAACTATCCGTTTCGTGTGGCTTGACTTCCAAATCATTCGGATCAAAGGCAAAGTGAGGAATATCAAGCCATTGATAAATTGACTTCATCACATCAACCGATTTTTTGACTAAAGCATCAAATTCAATATAACAAATTCGATCTTTAATCTTTTCATCTGTAATATATTGTAAATTTTGTATGCCTCGTAAAGGGCTACCGATGACACCATCGTCTTTAAACAGGGTGTCTAACCTAGAATAATGCAGATTAGGAGAAGTCCGATCCGGAAATCGGAGTAACAGGGTTTTTTGATGTTGGCTTTCAATAGAACCAAAAACATCAACCAAATCTCGCAAACAAACCAGCATTTTAAAATTAGGATCAATAAGATTAAGCGTTTCAATCATGCTAACCCAATGCCGATTTTTATCAACAACAAATATTTGGTCGGTTTCATCAAACCAACCATTGAGATAACCTCTATAGCCATTAAGCATACGGCTATAGACTAAGTCAAAATCAACATCTAATTGTGATAACAAGAAAGGACTTTCAGTGGTAAAGTCCCGTATTTTTTCAAGCAATTGGCTTAATGGAGAACTGTGGCCAATGCTATAAATATCTGGGTGATGCCCCAAAAGTTGACAGAGTAAAGTTGAGCCAGATCGAGGCAGTCCAGTGACATAGATGATTTGTTTGTTTAATGTCATAAAGTTAGTATTTGTGATAAATATAGGTAAAATATATGTAGGGTGGGTAGGAACGAAGTGGAAACCCACCGTTCCATTGAAAAATGGTGGGTTTCGCTCTCGCTCTACCCACCCTACATAACTAATAATTGATATTTTAATATTATATCATAATTAAAAAATACCTGTCAATGCCCTACAATAGTAAAATTGATAACATGAAAGAACAATATTCACGACGACATTTTTTTAAATTAACTGGGTGCAGTGTATTTTCTGCGATGTTCCCCCAATTATTAACCGCCAATGACTCAAAAGCAACAAAACCCAATATCCTATTTATTATGTTGGATGATTTGGGGAAAGAATGGATTAGTTGTTATGGAGCAGAAAATATTAAAACGCCTAACATAGACGCATTGGCTACAACTGGCATGAAATTTCATAATGCCTATTCAATGCCTCAATGTACGCCATCACGAGTTTCTTTATTAACAGGTCAATATCCTTGGCGAACGGGTTGGATAAATTTATGGGATGTACCACGTAATGGTATTGCTTATTTTGATTGGAAGCAGCCAGAGAACATGACATTTGCTCGAATGTTAAAAAAAGCGGGTTATACAACGGCGGCGGCTGGAAAATGGCATGTTAATGATTTTCGAGTTGAACCACAGGCGATGAAAAAACACGGGTTTGACGATTGGTGTATGTGGACGGGTTACGAATCTAATAATAGGCCAAGTCGTAGGCGTTATCACCATCCTTACCTTAATACTCCTCAAGGAAGTAAAACATATAAAAATCAGTTTGGGCCAAACATTTTTGCTGACTTTCTTGTCGATTTTATGGATAAACATCGTGACAAACCAATGATGATGTATTATCCAATGGTTTTACCCCATGTTCCTTTTATTAATATTCCTGGTAAACCAAAAACGAAAAGTTTTTTACAAAGACATATTAATATGGTAGAACATGTTGATAGTTTAGTTGGTCAACTAATCTCAGCATTAGATAGATTTGGCTTGCGTGATAATACGATTGTTTTTTTTACGGGTGATAATGGAACAACCCCGAAAATAACGGGTAATATCAATGGACACAAAATAGCTGGGGGTAAAAAAACTAAATTAGAAAGCGGGGTTTGTACTCCTTTTATTGTAAATTGTCCTAACATGATCCCGAGCAAAGAAACTCATGCTTTGACTGATTTTACTGACATGTTACCAACTTTTATGGAATTGGCTGGTGAAAATATACCGCCTGCTCCGAGTATTGATGGTAAGTCTATAGCTCCATTGTTACTTGGTAACAATCAAGATTCGGGACGTGATTGGATAATGTCGATGGGGCATGGTCCAGCCAGAGTTGATGATAAGGGGGTTCGTGGCCAATTTGATTTTGCTTCACGGGTTATCCGTGATAAAAAGCATAAAGTGTGGGTTAATAAAAATCGGGCCATATTTCGATTACACGATTTAAAGTCTGATCCTTATGAACAGAAAAATTTGCTCAATAGTCATCAACCTGAACATGTTGCCGCACTGAAAAAATTTCAGGCTATTTTGGATACGATGCCAGAAAAAGATGCAAGACCTAAATATACACCAAGAAAAAGTTAGTTTTTATGTAAGGGACGACGCAGGAAATAATATACGTGGGATGTTCAAGACCTGTCAGGTTTTAAAAACCTGACAGGTCTGCTACTACGTCAGTTATTTGTTGCGCTGTCCCTAACTACTCCGCCTTGAAATCAATTTCAAGGCTGAAAGCTAAGGAATCGGTATGAAATAAACTCTCCGACTAGACCTGACAGGTTTTGGAAACCTGTCAGGTCTGATTCAACATGGTGGAATTTCATACACGTTCCTAAATGATTTAATTAGTCTGCTTTAGCAGACTTTAGCTTTTCGCCTTGAAATTGATTTCAAGGCTAACTGAGTCGTTACGTTCATTTTTTCATTTCACTTTGGAGTTATAACTATGAAGTTTATACGCTTAGAAGAGGAAAAACTTTCTTCCTCTCAGGAGCTATCTGCTGTTACCCCTTCAAGGGCAAAGCCGCCCAATAGGGTCAATCGCAAGTTAGCCTTTGCTATCGCACTGGCATTGGGCGGTGCTCAAACTTATGCCGCGACCATCACTGCTGATGGAACGAACTGTACTTTAGCGGATGCCATCACTGCCGCTAATACGGATACAGTAACCAATGGCTGTACGGCGGGTAGTGGTACTGACGCGATTGACATCACAAGCAATGTGACGCTGTCTGCTCGTTTACCTTTTATTGACAGTGATATGACCATTGATGGGGGTGGCTCTGCCACTGTCGATGGTGCCAGCACTTACCGCGTGTTCTTTGCCAAAAGCGGCACTGTCACACTCTCCAATATGACCATTCAAAATGGGCAAGCGAAAGGTGGTGATGGCGGTGAAGGTCATACGACCGGCGGTGGTGGTGCCGGCATGGGTGCTGGATTATTTATTTATGATGGCAATATCACCATTGATAACGTCACTTTTGCAAATAATGCCGCTATTGGGGGTGACAGTGGTGCCCAGAACACTGGTGTTACCGAAGGTTCCGGCGGTGGCGGCGGTATGCGAGGTAACGGCGGGGATGGATTTGATGGAACAAACGCATTTTCCAGTGTAACAGGCAGCCAAGGTGGCGGCGGTGGATTTGGTGGCAACGGTGGTGATGGAGCTTCTGGTGTTCAAGGTCTGGGTGCCGGTGCCGGTGGTGGCCTCAATATCGGTGACGATGGTGCGGACGGTGCTTCTGGATACGTGGGCGGTGCTGGTGGTGGCACTAATGGTGGTACTGGAAGTGCCAGTAAAGATGATTCTCCGGCAGCTAACGGCGGCGATGGTGGTGGCGGCGGCGGCGGCAACAATGAAGGCAACTCCGACAGCAACGGTGGTAATGGTGGCTTCGGCGGCGGCGGCGGCGGTGGTGTCGGCTACGGTTCTGATTCTTTTGGCGATGGCGGCTTCGGCGGTGGCGGCGGTGCTAACGGTAGAGGTGGCGAGGAGGAGACTGGTGACGGCGGCTTCGGCGGCGGCGGTGGTGCCGGCTACGACTATTCAGGTGGCAACGGCGGCTTCGGCGGTGGTGCGGGTGCTGGTCCATATCCCGGTAGAGGCGGTAGTCCCGGTTTTGGTGGGGGATTTGCTGGCAATCCCAGTTCTGCTTCTGGTGGGTATGGCGGTGGCGGTGCTGGTTTCGGCGGGGCCATTTTTGCCAAGGGCGGTACTTTAAACCTCAACAACGTCACTTTTAATAGCAATTCAGTGGCTGGTGGTACGGGTAGCGGTAATGGAGAAGATGGTAAAGGCAAAGGAGGGGCTGTTTTTATTTGCTACGATAAGCTGCATGACGAATGTGATGCAACAGTTGGTACCATTTCAGGACTCTCATTCACCAGCAATACGGCAAGTGATACGGATGCGGCAAAATGTCAGCTTGATTCAGCCGATATGTTTGGTGCGGTTCTTGAATCGCCAGCCGACTGTGCGTCACTCTCGGCGGATAGTTCATCCTGTTCTTTATCGAATGCGATTACAACGGCTAACACTTTTTGTTCCAGTAGTACCATTGATATCACGAGCGATATCACATTAGACAAACGTTTACCTTTCATCGAAAGTGACATTACTTTTAACGGTAATAGCCATTTCATCAGTGGTAATGACAACTACCGCGTTTTCTTTGTCAAAAGTGGTACGGTCAATTTCTCTAATTTAACCATCAAAGAAGGACGCGCCAAAGGTGGTGATGGTGGCGACAGCGGTTATAGTGCAGGCGGCGGTGGTGCCGGACTGGGTGCCGGACTTTTCCTTTACGATGGTGATGTGACTTTCGATAATGTCACCTTTGACAATAATGAAGCCATTGGCGGCAATGGTGGTAGTTATGCTGGTAGCGGTGGTTCCGGCGGTGGCGGCGGTATGCGTGGCGATGGTGGTAACAGCGAAGGTGGAACAGCTGGTGGTGGCGGTGGTTTCGGCGGAAACGGAGGTAGTGCTGATGGCAATGATGACTACAGTGCTGGTGGTGGTGGTGGAATCAACATCGGTGACGATGGTGAGAATGTTATAGATGTAAAAGGGTACTCTGGTGGCAAAGGTGGCGGTGCTACTGGCGGTGCTGGCGGTAATAAAGATAAGAAAGGTGCTGATGGCGGCTATGGCGGTGGCGGCGGCGGTACTGCCACCGAGGATGGATCCTCCGGCGGCAACGGCGGTTTTGGCGGCGGTGGCGGTGGTTGTGGCTATGGCCATGACTGCACTGGCGGTAACGGCGGCTTTGGCGGTGGCAGCGGCGGCAGCGACGGGTACGCTGGTAACGGTGGCTTTGGCGGCGGCGGCGGCGGATCTTATGGCTACAGCGACGGCGGCGACGGCGGCTTTGGCGGTGGTGCTGGTGCTGGATATAGTGGTGGTGGTACCCCCGGTTTTTGCGCTGGTGGTGCTGAAGGCGGTGGCGGCGGCGGTGGCGGTTTTGGCGGTGCCATTTTTGCCAAAAAAGGGACCTTAACCTTTAACACAGTTAGTTTTACCAACAATTCAGCAACAGGTGGTGATCCTGGTGAAGATGCTGGAAACGGGAACGGTAAAGGTGGAGCTATATTCATTTGCACCGATACCGAAGGCGGTAGTGAATGTACTGCCAGTGTTAATAGCAGTTCTGGGGTCACTTTCAGTGGTAATACTGCATCCACTACACTTTCTTGTAGTAGTGATACAAACGATTATTTTGGAAACCTGACAAATGCAGGGCAGACTCCAACGGCATGTATAACAACATTGACACTGACAGCCTCCTCTGATACTTTTGCCGAAAATGACGGTGCCTCAGTTTCAACTGTTACAATCACTAAAATAGGTGACGCGAGTATCTGTGGTGCTGGGGATTTAAGCATCACCTTATCCAGTAACGATACAACTGAAGCGACTGTTCCAGCAAATGTGACCATTCCTGTTGGACAAACAACAGTCACTTTTGATATTGATGCGGTTGATGACAGTGAGGGAGATGGTGACCAAGCAGTGACAATTACAGCTTCTGCAACTGGTTATACAGATGGCACAGTGGATGTCACGGTGACGGATGATGAGGCACTCACGTTAAGTAGTGCAAATCCAGACAGTTTCTCGGAAAATGCGGGTGCGTCAGCTTCTACAATCACAGTGACTCGGCAAGGAAATACCAGTAGTGCTTTAACCGTGAATTTATCAAGTAGTGACACTTCAGAAGCAACTGTAGCTGCAACTGTAGATATTCCTGCTAATGCCACTACAGCCGACTTTGAGATAACTGCTATTGATGACAGCGATGTAGATGGTGACCAAACGGTGACCATTACTGCAAGTGCCACTGGTAAGTCAAATGGTACCACGGATGTCACGGTGACGGATGATGACCAAACCATCACTGGTTTTAATCCACCAGCGACAAAAACGGTCGGCGATGCTGATTTTGCTTTGAGTGCGACGGCGAGTTCTGGCTTGTCTGTCACGTTTGGTTCAACCACAACAGGTATTTGTACAGTAAGTGGTTCTAACGTCACCATTGTCAGTGCTGGTACTTGTACAGTCACTGCTGATCAAGCTGGCGACGCGAGTTACAATGCAGCTACTCAAGTCAGTCAAGATATTACGATTGGGCAAGCGAATCAAACCATCACTGGTTTTAATCCACCAGCGACAAAAACAGTCGGCGATGCGGCTTTTGCTTTGAGTGCGACGGGCGGTGGTTCTAGCAGTCCTGTCACATTTAGTTCAAGCACCCCAACTGTTTGTACTGTAGAAGAAACGAGTGGTATCGTGACCATTGTCAGTGCTGGCACTTGTACTGTTACTGCTGATCAAGCTGGCGACACGAATTACGCGGCGACTCAAGTCAGTCAAGATATCACCATCGATGAAGCAGGCGTAATAATTACCCAATCTGACAATAGCACCAGCGTGACAGAAGGTGGTTCGACTGATAGTTTTGATGTGGTGCTAAATACCCAACCAACTGATGAGGTGACCATTACCGTTTCACCAGACAGTCAAACCACTGTTGACCAAGGAACGCTTACCTTTACCGATGCTAATTGGGATACGGCTCAAACGGTGGAAATCACTGCGGTTGATGACAGCACGGTAGAAAACAATCATAGCAGCACGATTGGTCTTAGTGCAGCTAGTGGTGATACGAATTATGAAGGTGCAACCTTTGTGGTTGACGGCACGGAAGAAAGTAGTTTGTCAGTGAGTATCACCGATAATGACTTTGCGCCGCCTCCACCAGCATCAAGTCCTCCTCGTCCAAAACCAACTACCAGACCCCTGCGGATAGAAATGAAGGGGACTGGTACTGGCAGCGTGACAAGCGAACCTGAAGGAATTGATTGCAGTGAAGAAGATGATGCCGTCTGTAAATACACCTTTCCGATGAATACGGAAATTACCCTCACGCCTCAAGCGGGTACCGATTCCGAGTTTGATCATTGGAGTGGTGATCGGGAGTGTTCGGATGGTCAATTCGTACTCGAACAGAGTTGGGTTGGGATGCTATGTTATGCGTACTTTAAACGCACTGATACCTCAACACCACCTGTGACACCTGTCACACCA
>JAGLHR010000878.1 GCA_023143415.1 Thiomargarita sp.
AAACCACCCTTCCACAATTTGATTCCGCTACAATATCAATTTCCATTCCTTTGCCATCTTCGCGCTGAAGCAAAAAACGTTCCCTGACAAATGTGATATTCAATTCCGTGCGATCAGCAACATTCTCGAACTGATAACCGAAATCTCTTGCGATTCCGAAAAGCCGTCGCTAATAAATGTTCACCCACAATACCAATGTAATAACTCAGTTTACCTCGCAATGAGCGATTTTCAGTATTGAGCTTTTCAATGATCATGCTAAACTCTTCTGAAAAATTAGGCGCGAAACCTTCAATTTCTTTATCAAGACAACGGCGTAAGACTAAATTCAATGTGCCATCTTCCAAACCTTTAAAATCAATATTAGAAGCGCCTTTCTTAATCACATCAATTTTCGACAAAATCACCAATTCCTTCTGGATTTCATTGACTTCTAAATCAAGAGATAACTCCTTTTTGAGTTCTTGAGGTGTCCAATAACGTTCGGAATGCTTGTTCAAATGCAGCAACAGGTTTTTCGCATTTCGGTTATTCACCTGATCCAAGATTTTGTTCAAATACTCGCCCCAAGTTAAAAACATTTCAGCCGTATCATCTGAAATTTCATAATTAACCGTATTAACCACTCCCTCTGAAGTCATCAACTCTTTCTCTTCAAAATCACTGCAAATCACACAGTAAATAAAAAAGGGATCAGCCATACACAGTTCGTTAATTTGAACCGCGGTTTCATTCGTGATTTCTTCCCCATAGAATTTGGCATATTGATAAACCGCCTGTAAGCCTTCATCCCAAGTTAAATAGGGCGAAAAGTGTAAAGGTTTCAGTCGCCCAGCTTCCAAATACTCATGCATAATATTGAGCAACCAAGCGGCATAAGAACCGGTTACCAGCATTGGAGCCATTTTTGATTCCGAAAGGGAATGATAACTACCAGGTAATGATTCATCGGGTTTTCCTTCGCATTTTTCATCTCGATAAACAGACTGAGTAATATACTGAAATTCGTC
>JAGLHR010000879.1 GCA_023143415.1 Thiomargarita sp.
CTCGAATGCTTTCAGCCTTGAAATTTATTTTAAGGGTGAATCGTTACAAAAAAGGGGCGTATTTTATATAACTTATTGAAATACAAATAAATAATTATGCGTTTACTACTGATAGAAGATGACACATTATTAGGTGATGGCATTCAAGCGGGTTTGACACAAGCCAATTACGCTGTCGATTGGGTGACGGATGGTGAGGCAGGAGAGCACGCGCTTAGAGTGGAAAATTATGATGCCCTGATTTTAGATTTAACTTTGCCCAAAAAAGATGGCTTGAGAATCCTTAAAAGTTTGCGGGGGGGTGGTGATATGATCCCTGTGCTGATTTTAACAGCGCGTGACACGATTGATGATAAAGTGATTGGTTTAGACAGTGGGGCAGATGATTATTTGGTTAAGCCTTTTGATTTAGATGAATTAAATGCCCGTCTTCGTGCTTTACTCCGTCGGCAAAGTGGGCGAGCGACACCTTATATTGAATATGGCAATCTACGTTTTGATCCAATCGCGCATACATTGACACAAAATGGAGAATCCGTGACATTGTCGCAACGGGAATTTGCCATTTTACAAGTTTTGTTGGAAAACGTCGGAAAAATTTTGTCGCGCACCTGCTTAGAAGACAGTTTATATAGCTGGAATGAGATGATCGAAAGTAATGCCGTTGAAGTGCATATTCATCATTTACGCAAAAAGCTGGGTAAAGAATTAATCCGTACAGTGCGCGGTATCGGCTATATGATTCCAAAACAAATATGAACTTTTCAATTCGCCGACATTTATTACTTTTATTGTTAATGCTGATTGGGAGCGTGTGGGCTGTAGTTACTTGGCGAGTCTATATTGACACCCAACATGAAGTTGAAGAATTATTTGATGCCAATTTAGCTCAAAATGCACGGATACTACTTGCACTCATCAAGCATGAAATGGAAGAGCATGATGGGAATGAGGAGGAATGGATAGAAATTGAAGAACATTTTTCAGGGCATAGATATGAACATAAATTGGCTTTTTTAGTGCGGGCGAGTGATGGCTCTATTTTGATTCGTTCCACCACTGCCCCCTTGTTTTCTATGCCGCTGCAAGATTTTGCCCTCTATAGCGATTATCAGGAAAACGATTATTTGTGGCGAGTATTTACACTGAAATCTGAGCCATTTTTTGTGCAAACGGGCGAACGTTATGATATACGAGATGAGTTAATCAATGAAATTATATCAAGCACACTCATTGTCTTATTAATGGCTTTTCCTTTATTAGCCATTTTGATTTGGATGAGTGTCGGCAGTAGTTTTAAGCCATTACAACAAGTCGCCAATGAAATTACTGCCCGAACTCCCAATCAATTGCAACCCCTTAAACTTCATAAAATTCCTTTAGAAATCAATGAATTAGTATCTGCTTTGAATCGTTTATTTACCAGACTGGATTATGCTTTTGAAAATGAACGGCGTTTTACGGCAGATGCCGCCCATGAACTCCGCACCCCGTTAGCTGGATTGAAAATCCAAGCCCAAGTCGCATATCGCGCTGTTGATCCTCAACAACGTCAACAAGCGTTACAGCAAATACTCATCGGTGTCGAACGCGCAACGCACCTAGTCGCGCAACTCTTGACTTTGGCTCGCATAGATGCCACCCATACTATGCCAACGTCTTCTATTAACATGCACGAATTGATAAGCCAACTCATTATTGATTTAACCCCGCAAGCTTTAGAGAAATCCATAGATTTAGGCTTGGAAAAAACCGCGACATGCTATGTGATACAAGGTTATCAGGAAGCTTTATATTTAATGTATCGTAATCTGATTGACAATGCGATTCGTTATACGCCAACAAGTGGGCAAGTAACTGTGTCTTTAGATAATCTTCACCCTTCAAAATTAACCGTGACGGTGAGTGATACAGGTTCAGGCATTCCGCTAAAACAAAGGGCGCGTGTTTTTGAACGTTTTTATCGGGGCGCAAATCAAAATATTCAGGGCAGCGGTTTAGGATTATCAATTGTACAGCGGGTGGCTCAATTACATCATGTAGAGATTCAATTGGATAATGCACAGGGCGGTTTATGTGTACAAACGGATTTTTTGTATGAAAATGAATGACAGTGATGCGCGTTTTGATTTTCAATGAGCTATACTCAGCACGGGAATAAATTTTCAGGCAAAAGTTTCGCTGAGCGAAACTTACCCCTCGTTACCAAGCTAGAGCTCTCATCGTTATACATAAGT
>JAGLHR010000088.1 GCA_023143415.1 Thiomargarita sp.
CAGACTGAGTGATTTAATTAGCTGAGCCTGCTTTGGCTTTCAGCCTTGAAATTGATTTCAAGGCTGAGTAGTTACAAAATAACAACATAAAAAGTGAGTCAATGAATGAATTCAGATACTTTGGTTTCCGTACAAAACCTATCGCGTTTTTATGGCGATTTTTGTGCGGTTAAAAACATCAGTTTTGAGGTTAAACGCGGACAAATTCTCGGTTTTCTCGGTCCGAACGGGGCAGGAAAAACGACGACAATGCAAGTCATTACAGGAACGCTTGCACCCACAATGGGACAAATTTCAGTCGCAGGATATGACATATTAGATGAGCCTTTAAAAGCTAAGGCGGCAATTGGCTATTTACCTGAGCAACCGCCTTTGTATAAAGAAATGCTGGTGGAGGAATATCTGCGTTTCTGCGCTAAGTTACATCATATTCCACGTTCTAACATGACGAATGCAATCAACCACGCTATGGAACAATGTGGTTTGCAAAAAGTCAATCGACGCTTGATTGGCAATTTGTCCAAAGGTTATCAACAACGTGTTGGTATTGCTCAGGCGGTTATTCATACGCCCTCCGTTGTGATTTTGGATGAGCCGACAATTGGTTTGGATCCGATTCAAATACGCGATATTCGTCATTTGATACGTCAATTGGGAGAAGAGCATAGCGTGATTTTGTCTTCTCATATTTTGCAAGAAGTGCAAGCAGTGTGTAATCATGTTCAAATCATTAATGAGGGTGAATTAATATTTAATGACACCATTAATGGTTTACTTTCACAAATGCAATCGACTCATTTGCAAATTGCGTTGCATCGCCCGCCTGAGATTCAACAGTTAAAACAAATTCAAGGCGTTGAGGCGGTAGAAGTGCGGGAGAATAACCGTTTTTACATTCAACATACTGCTACAGAATCCCCCGCAGAAGCGTTGGTAGAAAAATCGGTGGCGGGAAATTGGGGAATTTATGAACTTATTCCTGAAGATCGCAATTTGGAACAGGTTTTTATGACGTTAATGGGTGCTGATGAAGTTTCCCCTGATTTTCTTTTAGAAAAAGGGGAAAATGTGACTTTAAAAAAAGGGGAGGGTACTTTGGAAAACGGAGTGAACTTGAAAAAAATGAACGGGGCGACAGTTAAAGTCAATTCAATTGTGGAGGGTACATAAATGTGGATGATTGCAACACGAGAATTACGGAGTTTATTTCTATCACCGCTGGCTTGGAGTATTTTGGGAGCAGTGCAGGTGATTTTAGGATGGTTTTTCTTATGGAGTCTCTATTACTTTGTACAGCCTGACTTACAAGCCCAATTAGCCAGTAATCCTAATGCCCCTGGCTTAACCGCGTTTGTCGTTGGGTTGCAGTTTGATACGATTAGTACTATACTATTGTTAATTTTACCCTTACTCACTATGCGATTAATTAGTGAAGAACGGCGTAATCAGACTTTGCCCTTGCTACTTTCTGCCCCGGTGTCAATGACAAGTATTATTCTGGGTAAATTTCTAGGAATTATGGGGTTTTTCCTGATTTTACTGGCGATGTTGATGCTGATGCCCTTATCACTGTTATTTGGGGGTACATTAGATTTTGGGCAAATCGCTTCCAGCTTAATAGGACTCGTCTTATTTATAGGCGCGTTAGTCGCACTTGGACTTTATATTTCTACATTGACGGCTCATCCCTCCGTTGCTGCTATTAGTACATTTGCTGTTTTTTTACTGTTGTGGATGTTTGAATTAGCGGGAAATGCGGGGCAACAAAATTCTGTATTGAACTATTTGGCTATCACCAAGCATTATCAACCTTTAGTAAAAGGACTGTTTAGTACAGCAGATGTGGTTTATTATGTGCTATTTATTGCGTTGTTTTTAATTTTAAGTATTAAACGTTTAGATGCTGAACGTTTTTAATATTGGGGTTGGAGTCAAGTAGGGTGGGCAACGGTTTTTTGTTGCCCACCAAAACGTTCAAACTGTTCTGAATTTTCACTAAAAATGCGAACAGTTCGCCCTGACAAAAATTAATGAGTATTGAAACTCATCCCTTCAACATCTGTATATGGGGATGCTGGCACGGTAACGTTTTTTATCTTTGAACAAGTCTCAACATTAAACAGACGAATACTCGTCTTGCGCCCCCCATTCGACGCATACAATAAAAATTCTTCACCATCAAGCACGACTGTATCCAATGCTTCCGCTCCTAAATAAATGTTGTTACATTTTTCCGTCACAACCCCATTTTTATATTGATACAACCTCCCCTTTTTTGATGTTCCATAGAGTATTTTGCCCTGAGAATCCCAAGCGATGGCTTCAACTGCTGCTGAAGAATTGAGGTATTTTGCCGTTTTCGCGCAAACATCATCCTTAATCTGATTAATGTTAATAGTGTACAAGCCTTCACCTTTAGCCCATGCCCATAAACTGTCGTCTCTCGGATGAAAAGCTATCGCAGAAAGATCGCCTAAGCCAGTGCGACAAATATACGTCAATGTACCCTCGTATTTATCGAAAGTATAAATCGCACCACTTTCAAAATCCTCTTCCACTTCAACATCATCGTCTGAATCATCAGTTGAAATAATCTCTGAATCATCACCTGAAGTCGCATAAATTACCCCTGTTTTGGGGCGCATATCCAAACCTTCAATATCGTATCCATAATAGGTTGGTCCCATTGGTTTGACTTTCAAGTCATCATCAATCCTAAAGAATTGAGAGTCATTCAATTCGCCATCATGTACGCCATAGATTAATGGACAACCAAGCGTTTGAGTCTTTGCCCAATCCGGTTCTAGGCTATCAAGCCAAACAATCATATCAGGTTGATAAGCATTTTTATCAGCAGTTAAGTGGTTGTTTTTTAACATTAAACCACCAACACGAGCCAGTTTATCCAGCTTCTTCAACGAATTTGGAACGTCTCCACACAATTCATTATCGTTTATATGGAACCATAACAAATTACTTAATCTGCCCAACGAGTCAGGGATAAATTCGCAGAGTTGATTTTTATCCAGACGGAGAATCATCAAATTGCTCAAATTCCCCAACTCGTATGGGATAGAACGGCTGAGTTGGTTATTATCCAGACGGAGAATCACCAAATTCTTCAAATTGCCCAACGATTTAGGGATAGATTCGCTGAGTTGGTTACTGTTCAAATAGAGATATTGCAAACTACTCAAATACCCCAACGAGTCAGGGATAGAATCGCTGAGTTGGTTATTGTTCAGATAGAGCTTCTCTAATTGTTTCAAATTCCCCAACGTTCCAGGAATAGCACCTCTGAATTGGTTATCGTGCAGATAGAGCTTCTCTAAATTGTTCAAATTCCCCAACGACTCAGGGATAGAACCGCCGAGTTTGTTGTCGTGCAGATCGAGCCTCTGCAAATTGTTCAAATTTCCCAACGATTCAGGGAGAGAACCGCTGAGTTGGTTCACGTATAGTTCAAGATACATCAAATTGCTCAAATTGCCCAACGACTCAGGAATAGAACCGCTGAGTTGGTTATTGGACAGATCGAGATACGCCAAATTAATCAAATTGCTCAACTGAGGGAGAGAACCACTGAGTTGGTTATCGTACAGTTCGAGATGTGTCAAATTGCTCAAATTACCCAACGACTTAGGAATAGAACGGTTGAGTTGGTTAATGGACAGATCGAGATAGGTCAAATTAACCAAATCGCCCAACGATTCTGGGATAAATCCATTAAGTTGGTTATTGAACAATTCAAGATGCGTCAATTTGCTCAAACTCTTCAACGATTCAGGTTCAGCGTCGGGTTGTTCTGTGTCTAACTGCTCATCATCTGTGTCTAACTGC
Organism: Thiomargarita sp.; assembly: GCA_023143415.1. Classification (GTDB taxonomy): domain Bacteria; phylum Pseudomonadota; class Gammaproteobacteria; order Beggiatoales; family Beggiatoaceae; genus QNES01. Next base: position 3,841 of record JAGLHR010000088.1, read on the forward strand.
TCATCAGGGGTAGAAGTTTCAGGTTGCTCTGTCTCCTCAAGTTCGGTCACTTCAGCAGCTTCACATATTACACCATACCAACCACAAGGTTCATCCGTCACATTCCAGCCTGTGTTGTTTTCCCAATTCGCACCATCTGTTCTGATATAAAGCTCAACAAGGGCATTACACTCATTTTCATCAATTTGAGTCTGAACAGCACAATCAGTCTCCGCCTGTGCGAATGATAGCCAACTGAACGCCGCTAACCCAATTAGCGGAGTAAAATATCTGTGTCTTTTTAAGTTCATCACTTGCTCCTTTTTTTAAAAATAACTACTCAGGGCAACCACAAGGGATTGCCCCTATTTATGAATATTGTAGGGGCAATCCTTTATGGTTGCCCTGAGAAACTTCGTTCCTACCCACCCTACATTTAACGATATTTAACGACATTTAACAATTATTGTTGTCCACCAACACTGAGATTGCTTAGGATACCAGTTGTTTTGTCTCTCATAAAATACTGTACCTTTGTTACACCGGATGGCGCATTAGTTACTATCTGCAACCATGCACTCTCATTTGCCCATGAACCGGGCAAATCTGTACTTGTCAACCTGACAAAATTGTTCTGTTCAATGGAAATCTGTTTTGTACCAATATTCTTCTTGCCGTAACCATTATACATGATGATTTCAACTGTAATCGAACTTGTGCTGATATTGTTAATACGAATATTGAGAACGTCCTCGCCTCCATTTGGGGGAATACCCAAGAGTGTGAAGATGCCTTTTTCATCTTCTCGTTTTTCAGGCACTTCTGGAGTCAAGTCAATAAGAGGACCGCCTCCAATTTTACGTCCGGTCATCATCACATTGAGGACATCAGGTGAACAACCAGTATCACTCGCACTACATCCTATCTTCATTAATGCACGACCGCCCCAAGTTTGACCGACAACATTACTCAAATCAGCCGAAGTAAAGCGCATCGTTTCCAAAGGTTTAAGAGAGTCGCCTACTTTTAGCAAATCTTTATTTTCAACGAGTAGCGTTCCCTTGCTATACATTGTGCCATAAATATGAGAGATTGTCGCATCCAAACTGGTATTTGTGATGTAAAGTATGCCTAGATCAGTTGCGGTGGGGTTAGGGACATTTAGAAGAATTTTCCAGTAAGGTTCCAGTTTTGACGTTTTTCCCTTAGTGGCCTTAGACATACGATCATAAGCTATCGCGTAATCTTTAACAAATTCAGCTTCATCCTTAATAAACTTTGCTTCTTTACCCAGTTCCTTTCTTAGTTCCTTTTGCTCCAGACAACTGTAACCAATGCCATGACCCGCAAATGTCAGCCAACCAACCTGATCGCCACTATATTTGTCGTAAACCATGGGATGAAAATCATTACCACCATGTATATAGACTGCTGTCAGTGGAAATCGGGTTAAATCATTCTGTTGAATGACCAGAGGTGCTATGTTGAATAGCGTTGTGTCAACTTCTTGATTCACGTCGAGATCGAGGTCTATGTACATAAATACATTGAAGAAGCCCTCTGCGTCTAGGTCAAACATATCTTTGTCTTCATCGAAAACTCTCGTTTCCTCTTTAGCGTTTTTAGATTCCACTTCACCGATACTGCGTGGTGTAATTTCAAAAGGCTCAGTAAGGATTCCTGCAAATCCAACCCTGATAGCAGTTGCAGACTGTGGTCCAGAACATGCTTTGTGTTCCGTCATATTAAGGCTGAGAATTTGCGTATGTACCTCCTCAGTACCCAGAGGTCCCTCTGTAAATAAGCCAAGATGAGGCAGCAAAGTAAAATCGCTATCCATAACAGGGGTTGGGAAGAAGTCTGGAAATTCCCCTGTTCTTGGGCAACCAAATATTTCAACACTTTCGTCTCTACAGGGTATAAAAGCACCCTCACCATCTGCGTTGTCACCATCCTCGTGTCGTTGGCTTCGACCGATTTTGGTATTGATATCTTGTAGCGTGGGACTGTGAATAACACAAGGGTCATTAGGATTATTCAAATTACCGGGACAGGTATCAATAGCCAACCACTTTATTCCGTATTCTTTTGTGAGTCTAACTGAGAAACTCCCTAAAGATGACGTTTGGTCTATACCCGCTTCCGGATATGGTGTTGCCCATGTCACAGACAGAGCATTATATAGAAAAGCAAACCCACCTACCATTACCGATTGGGCAAGATGATTTCGCCATCGCTTTCGGGACGTAAGCCCCTTAGTTTTCAACGCTGGAAAACGTTTTTTGAATATGGCATTCATTTTTTTCACCTTATAAAAATAATGTAATTACTCAGGTACTATCCAATATGAAGTAGAACGGATTTTGAGGCTAAAGTTTTTGTAAATATCTCCTATAGGAAATACCTGTTACCTTTCATGTCTGCAAAAGTTAAGCCAATTTTTAACTCATTGTTTTTTAATACATTTATAATTTTGAGTGGCAAAAAATAACGCAAAATGCAAAACAAAATGCAAAACAACGGTGCAATTTGCAAAAAATGGGGGGGGGTTAGTTTTAATCAAAAATGGGCATGACATTCCTTTGCAGCAATTTGCGTCTGAGCAGAGTTGCTATACTCAGCGCGGGAACAAACTTTCAGGCAAAAGTTTCGCTCCGCGAAACTTTTGCCTGAAAAACTTTTTTTAATGAGGTAGGTGGGCAAAAAAAACACTTTTCGAGGTTAAAGTTTTTGTGAAGCAAAAACTTTAACCTCGAAACCACCCTACATAAAAGTTTAAGTTATGCCCGTGTACAGTATACAATCCGTCGCCGCCTGTGCGAATGATAACCAACTGAATGCCGCGAATCCAATTAGTGATGTAAAATACTTGTTTTTTTTGAAGTTCATAATTTGCGCCTTTTAAAAAATGACTCTTTAAAAAAACTGATTATGGAATGAGGCTCTTGCAAAACTCATGGATGAAAACGAGGGCGAACACGCAGATTCGCCCCTACTGAAAGAAGTGAGGTTTTGTAGGGGCTGCGTGTGTCTGCCCTCATCATAAGAGTTTTGCAAGAACCTCGAATGAGAATTAAATAAAACCCGAAAGTAAACCTGACAGGTTTTGAAAACCTGTCAGGTTTGGGCTATGTTGGAAATTATTAAAATGTCATTCTTATGTAATCCGGCGCAGTATTTCTACGCCTTGTATATGGTGCTTAATCACGCCAGATAAATGCAGTAAGAAAAGCCCTAAAAAGCTATAAGCTAAATACTCATGGGCTAAACTGCTATATTTTTCCCAATTGAGATTTTTAGGGAAAAATTCTGGTAATGGCAAGCCGTACAAATCAACACTATAGCCGTGCAGATTTGATAGCGCGTAACCACTTATCGGCACCAAAATCATCATTAAATAAAGTAAAAAAACCACGCCTTGAGAAAGACGATAAATTCCAGTGGAAATTTCCGCTGGTGCTGATGGACTCTTGCTTGTAAAGTGCAAGACTAGCCGTAGCAAAGCTAATAAAAATACGACAACGCCAGTCGATTTATGGAAATGGTACATTGCCCAGGGTTCTGTCTCTTTAAATTCTATCATCACGACACCCAGTACAAAAATGAGGGCAAATAAAACAAACATTAACCAATGAATCAAGCGGATAGAAACGGAATATTTTTCATTCATAAATATTTCACCTATATTAAATAATGTTATTATAATGAAATGCCAATAATACGTCAAGTCGCCCAATTAGGGCATAAAATACTGAGATTGGAAGCGATTCCAGTCAAAGAAATCACAAGCGTTCAGTCGTTGATCGACGATATGTTGATCACAATATCAGATTCCAACGGTGTGGGCATCGCTGCGCCGCAAGTCTATGAATCTATTCAGATATTTATTATCGCTTCTTATCCTAGCCCTCGATATCCTGATGCACCGAAAATGGAGCCAACTGCCATTATTAACCCAGAAATATTATGGTTTTCTGATGAACAAGATAAAGATTGGGAGGGATGTTTGAGCATACCTGGCATACGCGGTTTTGTGCCAAGGTATCAAAGTGTCAGGGCAAAATATCTCACAAGAGATGGCAAAATTCAGGAGCAAACTTTTAGCGATTTTCTGGCTAGAGTCTTTCAACATGAATATGATCATCTGAATGGTATATCTTTTCTTGATCGTTTAGAGACGACAAAAGATATTATTACTGAAAAGGAATTTTATAAATTGATGGTTGAAAATGTCTGATTTTCAGAATCAATACTAAAGAAGAAATTTTGGAGTCCAACGCTTCAGCTTTGGGTTTTTTGGAGTCCAAACCTTCAGATTTGGGTTTTTTGGAGTCCAAACCTTCAGATTTGGATTTTTTGGAGTCCAAACCTTCAGATTTGGATTTTTGGAGTCCAAACCTTCAGATTTGGATTTTTTGGAGTCCAAACCTTCAATGGTTCGGACAGTTTTTTATAGCCTGATCTTGGCGCAGCTCATAGTTTGCTTTTCCAAAAAAGAATTAATTTAAACTCAAACAATAAGCTAACTTTAATTTAATTCAAGTCAATAAAATCAAGCCCTTAGAAAATCTTGTTTTGGGCGAGAAAAAACTGTCCGAACCATTGAACCTTCAGATTTGGGTTTTTTGGAGTAAATATAAATAACTGTTTGATTTAAATCAAGTTAATTATTAATTGACATTAAAATAGAGAAAATCGTTATGCTCAAAGAAATTTATGAATGGGCGAATACAGCAGCCATTATCGTTACCCTCGTCGGAGGAATATATCTCTTACGGGAAAAAATACCTGCTCACACAAAATGGAACCAAATTCACTAGTTAAAAAAACGCCCAATCCTTTTGGTGATAAAGGGCGAATTGAAAATCCTTCCCGTTTCTTTGAACAGAAAAAATTACTTAACGAGGTGTTTGGTGAGTTAGAAAAAGGCACGAGTTTGTCATTAATTGGTGGTGACAAAACGGGTAAATCTTCGCTGTTATACCATGTCTCCAAAAAAGAGCCTCATTTTATTTATTTGGATATGCAAAAAGTCCACGATGAAGGCGATTTTTTTAAAACCTTATTTCGCCATTGACATTATTGATTGCAAGCCGTTATCCATTAAATGAATTATTTCCAGATTCGTCAAAGAAATCTTCACCACTTCATGGTATTTGTGACACGATAGAAATGCCGCCTTTTTCTCAAAAAGAAGTCCACGATTTTATCAAAACGCGCCTTCATTCGACTAAGCAATTTACTGAGGCGGAGTTTGAAACCTTATGGCAAGAAACTCAAGGGCATCCTGCCCGTGTACAAGAAGTGGCAAAAGCGTTGTTTGAGCAGCGGTGTTAAAGTTTTAGACCTGACAGGTTTTAAAAACCTGTCAGGTCTGGTCTGCAAAAGTGTTTGGGCAGCGGTGTTAATTATTACTTTAGGAGAAAACCAATGGCTAGTCAATTACTTAAAGACTTAATGAAACAGTCTAAAACTTTGAATAGTAAAGAAAAAATGGACTTGATTATTTATATAGCTCGGATAGCTCATCAAGAACAGAAACCAGCCAGAAAATGGAGTGACATTCGTGGGGCATTACCTTATCCCGCATTTGGAGAAGATGCTCAAGAATGGGTATCGCGTACCCGACGCGAAGGGGATGAACGCCGTGAACGGGCATTAAGAGGTGAGGTAGCAATGAATGAAAATTGAAGACGCTTTTGAAAATGTCGAAATTGTGTTTTTGGATACTGCTCCAGTTATCTATTATGTTGAAGAAAATCCCAATTATTTTGCTATAGTTAAAAGCATTTTTGACGACTTGATAGAAAAAAAAACACGACTAGCAGTGACTTCGCCAGTTACTCTGGCTGAATGCTTGGTTGTTCCCCTGCGAAATGGAATTGTTCAACGACAGCAGGATTTTATTGATTTCTTGAAGGATGAAAGCAAAATTTCACTTGAAATAATAGATGAAGAGACAGGAGAACAAGCGGCAATTTTTCGCGCAAAATACAACTTAAAGTTACCCGACGCTTTGCAGGTTGCTGTGGCATTACAAGCCAATTGCGACGCATTTTTAACTAACGATGTTATCTTTAAGCGCGTCACTGAGATACCCATTATTATTTTAGGTGAATTAGAACTGTCAAATTCCACACTAACTTGATGTTCAAGGCTTTAGTCTGACAATATAATGGAAAGCGATTGTCTATAAAATCAAGAATTAAAACCGCTTAACTACAGGGATTGTATATAATAAGGGATTAGATTGTCGTCGTATCCGGTTTTAATCCTTTTTTATATACAATCCCTGTAGTTATATTTATTGAGGAAACCACCATGCCCCAATTCCCCAGCTTCCGCGGCGAACTCCCCGCCTATTTAAATCCCAACGGCGAAGAAATCCGTCAATCCTTTGCTGCTTTCACCACCTTTTTAAGTTATCAAAACATCACTGATTTAATTAACGCCCAAACTCTCACCGCCGATTTACCCGATACGCACAGTATTCGCCCAACTGTGCTGATTGCCCTCACGCGCTTAGGCGACATCGGGGCAGAAGTGGCGACTTATCAAGATTCCACCAGTTGCATCAATAAATTATCTGCCCTTGCTGCTGATAATCTGGAAAAACTGAAAACCTATATCAACACAGAAGTCAATGATCCAGAACGCTTTATTTTTGACGCGATTATTGAAAAATGGCAACCCCTTATCACCGAAGCCAGCGGCGAAGAAGGGCGTTTTACGATCACGTTTTCTCAAAAAAATCGATCAACAGCCACAGAAAAAACGCTTATTAATCACCATTGATGAATTTGAATTGATAGAAAAAGCCATTAACGAGAAACGCATCGAAGCCCATTTTTTAGAATACTTGCGTGGACTGATTCACACCTATTCTTGGTTTATCATTACTTTAGCGGGATTACATCTCTTAGAAGAAATGAGTCGAGATTATTGGAATCCTTTATTTCTCAGCGTAGAGCCTATTTTAGTGAGTTTTTTAAGTGACAAAGCCACGCTGAAATTGATTACAGAACCTGAACCCAATTTTCCGCTGGAATATGACAAAGCCGCCCTGACAGAAATTCTCAAAGTCACTTACAACCAACCCTATTTAGTCCAACGCATTTGTAAAACGCTCGTCAAAAACTTTAATGAGCAAACTTTTGAAGCGGCTATTCAACGAGAAAAAAAAATAACACGCTCCGACGTGCAGACGGTGATAGAATCAAAAGCCTTTTTCCGCGACGCTCATGCATACTTCTCTGGCGTATGGGAACAGGCGGCGGAAGTTGATGAAGTGCAACCGGAAATTTTAAAAACGCTGGCACCTGCCCCTGATGGCTTAACACGCTCAGAATTAGCAGCGCAAACCGTATTCTCCAATAACGAGTTAGATGACGCTTTGAAAGTGCTAGAAAACCATGATGTCCTTAAAAAACAAGGAGATAGGATAACTTATACGGTAGAATTAATGCAGCGTTGGGTACGAAATAAATTGCAAGGCTAAAAACTAAAGCAGGCTCAGCTAAACGACTCCGTTTTTTTAGTCTGCTTGAGCAGACTTTAGCTTTCAGCCTTGAAATTGATTTCAAGGCGGAGTAATTACTCGTCTTGATGATAAGGTTGTAATCCTGTAACTCCTTGTTAATCCTGCTAATCCTGTCAAAACGCTACTCTTTTGAAGAGGACAAAGCCTTTGATAACATCCCTTTGAAACTTTCTAGATCAGAGCAACGAATGGCTTGTCTCAGAAGTTCCGTTAAATGTTCACGCAAGGAAATAGCGCGAATTTGCTCAATCATGTTACTGGGTATGATTCCAAACTTCTCCTTCATGGCTTCAAGAACCATTTCCCGGGCATCTTCAATTACGCCCTTTTGAACACCCTTTTGATGTCCCATCTCATAAACCTGCTGTCCCGCTACGCTGTCCATCAAATCAAAATTTAACATTGCAATCACCTCTTTATATTCGAGTTGACGAAATCTATTCAATACGAATAAACCTAAAATATCTAATGCTTCTTGCTGTTGGGAAGTATGAAAAACTTGTCCAACTTTACGCGCCCATTCACGACCTTTATCAAGTACATCAGCCTTTTCTGTTTCGGCAGCCAACGTAAATGGAGCTAAGACAATCAGTTTTGGATCGGTACTTAATAGTTCGGTTTCCGTGTAGTCTGTCAACACGATTTCTTTAAACCAATCTTGACAACTTTCGGCGAGCATGATTTTTGACAGCGGCAGAGCAGCCTTTTTATACTCATCGTCCGTGTAAACAATACCGGCGATGACTTGCTCTTTATGCCTCTGTTGGGCACAGCCTTGAAATACTGAAGCGACTAACCGATAACGAATAAATGGATCCCAGTAACTTTGAAATTCAATGAAAATGAGGCCCTTTTCACTTTTCAACATGGGAATGCCTTCGACATCTGGCTCCATGCGTTTTTCCTTGAGAGTGACCGCGCGAAAATGGTATTTTTCCGCTTTAGCTGAAGGAACACCGAGTAATTTTAAAATACTGCTACCACTGAGTGTCATCAATTTCAAGAAAGTTTCATCGGTGCCTCGTGTGGGCTTTTTGGGTTTTGGCATGTTTTCTCTCTGTTCTGAAAATTCTTCTGTCAATTCTGAGATCGAGGCTAATGTTTTTGCAAAAAACATTAGCCTCGATCAGCTAGGTAGGGCGGGCAACGTCTTTTTGGTGCACTTTTTTAATGAGGAAGGTGGGCAAAGACTTTGCCCACCCTACCTGACTACCTGACTTTGCCCACCCTACCTGACTTTTTTAATGAGGAAGGTGGGCAAAGACTTTGCCCACCCTACCTGACTCGTTACCCAAACAATAACTACAAGGATTGTATAGAAGAGAGGATTGGATCGATACTCGTTTTTAATCCTT
>JAGLHR010000880.1 GCA_023143415.1 Thiomargarita sp.
AACTTTAGCCTCGAATTCTAAATACACAGGTACTACAAAATCCTATCATTGTGAAGTTGAACGAGTTTAGGCAGTAATTTGTCCAAAACCTTAAATGCGTTTTCCCAAAAAGTGTTTTCTAGCTCTTTTATTGACGTTTGTGGGCATCTTTTAGCCCTCTTATTTCTGGAATATTGACTTCTCTCCAGTTGTTAGCTACAATTAAAAAATATTAAGGGCAACCTTAAAGGATTGTCTCTACGAATGTTAATCAGGTTTTTTTATGAACCTATCCCACTAATACTTAACCCAAACAATATAACTACAAGGATTATTTATAAAAAAGGATAAGAACTCGGTATTATATTATTAAATATTTGATTTATCATGTTTTTTTTATCCTTTATTATAAATAATCCTTGTAGTTATTACTTGTCGTTTTAATAATGAGACTTTGATCAACAAAGCTAAAGCGTTGTTACTCCAATAAAGCGTTGTTACTCTAACAAAGCGAAAGCGTTGTTACTCCAAAGCTAAAGCGTTGTTTAAAATTTATGTATAGTTCTGCAAAACTTAATGTCACACAAAAAACGAGAAGCAATCCATTTTCGTGGAGAGGGCAGTTTACCCCCGAACTGATTGAATATTTTTTAGACACCCATGCTTCTCCTGATTCTTTGATAGCCGATCCATTTTCAGGGAGTGGAACAGTATTATTAGAAAGTTTAGAAAAAAACCTTGATGTTATTGGTTGTGAAATTAACCCTTCAGCTTATGCAATGTCTAAGTTTTTTGAAGTTGGAACATCCTCATTCAACGACAAAAAGAATCTATGCCAAGAATTATTTCATTTAATTCCATTATCCGAATTTCAAGCAAAAGCACCAGTCTATCAGAAGGAAAAATCATCTAATTATCGTAACGCATATCAGAATTTGATTGATTTCTCAAAAACAGCCATTAGCAAGCATACCAGCAAACATCAACTTATTTTAATTCTGAATATTCTATTTAAAATGGAGGGTTATAAAAAGCAAAATATTGCTCAAGCATGGAAGAAGGCATATGATGAAATCAATCTGTTTTTGCTATCTCTACCAGAATCAAAATCTGATGTATCTGCATTATTGTCTGATGCAAGGGATTTGCACAAACATATTGAAAGAAAAGTGGATTTAATTATTACTAGCCCACCGTATCTCAATGTATTTAATTATCACCAAAACCATAGAATAATTATGGAATTGTTGGATTTTGACATTTTATCAGTTGCACATTCTGAGTTTGGCTCTAACAGGAAAAATAGGGGAAATAGATTTCTTACCATTATCCAGTATTGTATAGATATGGCAGAAGCTCTTTTATCTATGCGTAGATCACTTGCAGATGCGGGAAAAGTGATATTAATAATTGGAAGGGAATCAAATGTCAAAAAAACACCTTTCTATAATGGAATGATAATTAAAGATATATGCCATGAAACCAATTTATTTTCTCTCACCGATCAATCTGAAAGGTTTTTCAAGAATAAATTTGGTGCGACTATTTATGAGGATATTCTCACATTGAAACCTAATAGTAATATTACTAATCATATTGATAAATCTGCTCGTACAGTTGCCGCTTCTCATTTGCAAGATGCTTTAAATAGGGTTCATCCAGAATCACAAGGTGATTTAGAAAAAGCGTTAAAATTGGTTGATAGCATCTCATCATCACCAAAATATAGTTATAAAGGTAAAGAATGAGTTTAACTCCACATAAAGACAAGGTGGTTGCGGCAATTTCAAATCCGAAATGTGTTGCCGATAAGAACTTGTTGGAAGAGATATTGGAAAGATATGAAAGTTGGGCTATTTCGATAAATTCTTTGACTTCGACAAAGCGAGAGCGTGTTGAACAAATGGTAGAACGGTTGAATGAATACAAAGACTTTTTAGAAGTTGATGTCATAGCAAGACGTGGTTCCGCCTTTCTCAAAAGGCAAAAAGGACAATTAAAATTAGATAATTCTGTTTTGGAAGAATTCTTAATATATCTTGTTGATAGCAGAATCATAGATGGATTGCCAAACGATTTTAGAATTGATTGTGGTCCACATACTGCTTTTATGTCTCTTAGCTTTCGTCCTCAAGGAATTGAATCATTAAACCAAAGGCCATCCATTGTTTTAAAGCATAAAGACCAAGATTTTACTATTGGTAAAAAAATCCATTATAATTTCTCATCATCGGCTACATTTGATAATGAAAAAAGCACAACTGGAGAACTATATTTGTCTGTTTTTTCTGCTGAAATAAAAGTCAATTATGATAAAACCATGTTTCAAGAGTGTGCGGGTACTGCAAGTAGATTAAAGCAAGGTTGCCCTATTGCGAAATATTACGCACTTATTGAGTATTTGGATATGTTGCCGGAAGATTGTAGGTTAACTGAAATTGATAATGTGTTTTTGTTGAGAAAGGCTAAACGGCTACCAGTTAATAAACGTCCAATATTAGCTGAAGTGGAGAAACAACATAGAGATTTTCCTATAGACAAAGATGTTATATGGAAATTTGTACAAGAAATGCAAAACTTTGTCAATGCGGTTTGGTACGATCCTAAAGAGGCTCTTAAAAGAGGATCATTCGTGTAAAGAGATGACGACAAAAGCATCCAAAAGCGTTACCACTTCAACAAAGCGAAAGCGTTGTGACTCCAACAAAGCTAAAGCGTTGTTACTCTAACAAAGCTAAAGCGTTGTTACTCCAACAAAGCTAATCTGACTTCAATTATTTCACGGCAGAGGTGTTAAATCATAAAATGGGTTTCCTTCTACTTCAACAGAAATTGATTCATAACGGTTTGAAAAGTCGTGATGTCTTCCGACTGAACCGCCGCGACTAACAACTTTTTCAACTGGGCGACGTCGGTTAAATTCAACAAATCTTCTTCTATTTTTCGATAAGTGGAAGAAGGCGGATCAAAACGCAAAACAAGTATTTCTAAAACCGCACGACGACGAGTGATGAGTTCAGTCTCTGTCAATTTCAAGACTTCTGGCACCGGGAGACGACTCGGTGTCGGAAAGTGGGTACAAATAATATAAGTATAAATTTGCTTACCCTTAATCTTATCCTCAAAATAAAGCGTATCTTCATCAGTATGTAAACTGCTAAACACGACATAATAGCCTTCATCCAAGCCTTCAGAAGTCAGATATTCCGCTAATTGCCCTTTTCCCTTCTTCAAGAGGGTATTATTGCTAAAGACTTTGGTTTCAATTAGATACCGGTTTGTCTGATAGACAATCAAAATATCGGTTCGTCCTGCGCCGGATGGCACTTCTATAAAAGTATGTCCTTCTAAGGCTTCAATAAAAAAGTGAATAAAACCATCAAGAGAATAATGCCAAGCCCCTTCTTTCAGTGTTTCTGTATCAAAGGCTTTGAAGCCACGCTTCCGCACATATTGCCGATATTTCTTGAGTATGGCGTGGAGATTTAATTCCCCGTCTTTCAAATACGCTTCAAAGCTCTCATTGACTTTGAATCCATAATGTCTCGTTTCCCCATTGGACACCGGACGAAATGCCGTGATAATGCACTTGCTATATAATGGCACCAATATACCTACATGACCTTCTATATTTTCTATAACACCATTGGCATGTAAATAAGCAATATCTTTAGTATAGATATTAAAATCAATAGCTTGTTCACCAAATAATAAGCGGTACATAAAATTCTTTTTCTCTTCCGCCTTTTGGATAATATTCAGGATATTTTTGTGATATTTGGATTTTAAGAAATAATCCAGTGTCACTAAAAAATCAGCCATTATCACAGTGCGATTGGTGACTTTTTTCAGCATATCTGCGGCTAAGGCACAAACTAAACCAGGCTGCCCTTTGGTATTGTCATAAATGGCTTTGATCACTTGAGGGTCAAATTTTTGCCCCGATTCTTTCACATATTGTTCAATCAGTAGATTGACTTCGGATTTGGTGAAATAGGAGACTTGTAACTCTTCTGCTATATTAAAGGGTGAGGCACCGGATGTGACGAGTTCTGCGATTGTACTCACGCCGACAAGGAGCAGAGAATGGAGGGCATGATATTTTTTTCGATGATACATTTGCCGAAAGGCATGCATTATCTCACTTAATACCAAATCAGGTATGCCTTCAAATTCATCTATGACAAGAACGATAGATTGAGTCTTGAACTGCTCAAAAAAATTAACCAGATCAACTGGATTAGTAATGCTCTGTTTTAATTCAATCCCATGTTCGGCCAATTCTTGATGAACTTGATTATTCAAACTTTGGTAAAAAAGTTCACTTTCCACCGTCTTCAAGCTCTCAAAACTAATCCAAATGGGGGTAAAATTTTCCGCTTTAACGGCTTCAAGCAAGAGTTGAAAATAGGTGGTTTTTCCCGTTTGTCTTGGTGCAAACAGAGTAAAATACCGCCCTTTTCGCACTTTTTCTTCGCCTTCTGCAATTAAGGCTTCGCGCATGACGGTGTAATGTAGGGCAGGATTACACGGTCCAGAGGTGTTAAATTCACGCATAAAATGGGTCTCCTTTTATTGAGACGGATGTTTAGATTACAGCGGATGTGGATAGGTGTTGTCTTGAACGGTTTTTAGTTTATAAAAATAACAGGAGTAAATATAAGTCGTTGTTTTTTAATGTTTATTTCATGGGATGGGGTTGTTAAAAACGCCGAATTTTCAGCACCCCAGGTATGCCCCCACTGCCATTAAGTTAAGAGCATACACGCAGGTCTGCCTACCAATCTCAACGTATTCAGTGGCTGTAGGGGCGAACCTGCGTGTTCGCCCTGGCTTAACTTAATGGCATTGACGCGCTCACGGGGGGGGATATTATTTTGCGTCATCGTACTGGTGGCGGGTTAGAGGCAATTATTAGTTTGCCCATCGTTGCGG
>JAGLHR010000881.1 GCA_023143415.1 Thiomargarita sp.
TTCCTACCCACCCTACATTAAGAGAAACCACCAAATTTTGATAGGATACGTGAAAAAGGCTAATTAAGAGTCAGAAAAGCTAAAGCGTTGGAGAGAAAAGCATAAAGCTAATAATTTCAATTTGTAACTACTCAGTGGTTAGCCTTGAAATCAATTGCAAGGCTAAAAACTAAAGCAGGCTCAGCTAAACGACTCAGTTTTTTAGTCTGCTTGAGCAGACTTTAGCTGTTAGCCTTGAAATTGATTTCAAGGCTGAGTTAGATAAACCATTGTCGAATTAATTCCACTTGGAAACAATACCCGTCACCTAATGGCTCTATTAATTCACGCTGCAATAAATTTGCTAATGTCGCTTCAAATTCATCAGGAAACTGTGTTCGCAAAGTCTGCTCACTTATTATCTGCTTTTCTCCTCGCGCCGCTAAAAATCGTAGCATAGCCAAGCCTTTTTTAGTCACTTGATTATTAGCAATGTCAGCAAAAAAGAATCGTCCATGTTGCAATGCGCCAGGTATTGCTGCGTTGACATCGCTGACTGTGGCAAGGCGGCGTTCTTCAATATGTTGTTTATTTTTTAAAGTGACTATTTCTGCACATAGCAGTTGTATTAAGGCAGGATGACATCGGGTTATTTCCATCGCACGTTGACAGGCTGCATTTTCATAGCGAAGCGCAAAGTCTTTAACGGGTTTCTCTATCAGTTGCAACGCTTCACGAGGTTGTAAATAGCTGAGATGTACTGTTTGCACATTAATTAAATAACTGGCCCAACGTTCAAACTCATCTATCGTATGTGAACCTGAGAGAAGAATTTTAATGCGTGGGCGATGTTGAATAATATGGCGAAACATACCAAGTACCGAAGTTTCATCTAATAACCCTTTGTTGAAAATATGTTCTAATGCACTAAATTCATCTAATATCAATAATATCGTTTGATTAGCATCAAGGCTATTTTCTATTTCATCTAACCATTCATCAAAAGAGGTAAAAGGATCAGCCGTCAATTGTTCTCGCGTCAAGGGTGGTAAAGGGGAGTGTTCACGATGGCGTTTGACAGAAGCCTGCATGGCGCGACTCATATTGTATAAAAAACCAACGTAGTCTTTGGCTAAAGAAGTTGGACCTTGTAAATCGACAAATAGGGGAATAATTGTGCTGGGCAATAATTTACCTAAGTTATTAAGTAAGGACGTTTTACCCGTGCGGCGTTGTCCGTAGAGCAAGAGCGGTGGGCAACGGCTGTTCAATAGTAGTCTTTCAATACGTTCACTGACATCGCTACGCCCAACAAAAATTTCTTGATGCTCTGTGAGCGGAATGCCAATGATATAAGGATTACTGATTTCTTGACGACTTTCTACAACTTCAGTCAGTGTCTGCACATAGTCAGCTAGTGTTTCTCGCCATTTTGCCGCAATGGGGCGGAAACGTTGCGCGTAGTGTTCTGAAGAGCGGGTTAATTCTCGTAATAAACCATCTAAGCGTTCTTCCAACGCATCTATCGCAAGTCTTTGATTATAATTACTTTCTTGTGATAATGCGGCTTTGACATCACGACTGATACGGCTAAAACTACGCAGTAAGGCACTGGCAGAGCCGCTCAATTCGCCGGCGGCTAAACTTTTGTGCGCCAAACTGATGGCTTTAACATCAGTATAGCTTTGCAATCGTCTGGCATCCAATTCGATTTGCGCCTCTTGTGCCGCCCAATTTTGTGAGGTGCTACTAATATATTCTATAGCCGCTTTACCTTCCATCGGATTGCGTTCCGCTACCATGACTAAATAACTTTCTAAACCAAATAGGGGTAAATATTGGTGTTCATCCCAAAAGGCTGAATGCCAGCGTAGTAAGTTACCTGTCCTTTTTTCTTCAGCACGAAAAAGTAGAAGGTTCCAGGCGGCTTGAAAAGGATAAAATAATAAGGGTTGCCACCAAGTGGCACTGAATCCCAATATCAAGACTAAGATTGTCAAGGGTAAAATAAGCGTCAAAGAATAGTACCCCATAGTCACGGCAAAAACGACATAAACCCCTGCACTGCCAAAAATACCTGCAATAATGCCCGCCCAGGTACTCGCAATGCGTTTCGCTAAAACATAAGGAAACGCAAATAACAATAAATAAAGCATGGCATTTTCTATCCCGCCATGAAAACCGATGATTAAGGGTTTTAGGAAAATTGATGTGTTTATATTTTTAAGCAAGGTAAAAAAGCCAAGAAATAAAGCGATTCCTATTCCTAACAATAAACCTTGTCGCCATCGCGAAGTCAACAAAATCCATATCAATGCCACTGATAGCCCAAATACACCGACAATCAGTCCATCATAAGCCAAGACGTATAATGTACCTGTTTGCATCCAGGCTGCACTGGTTGCGAGTATGCTCATTAAGCCCGCAATTAAAAACACCGCTAATCCACTGATAAACACACCAATGACAATGCTACCAATTTGGCGATATTGTGGCTGACTGTCAACGGTTTTGGTTGTGCTGTACATGACACTGCCTGCTTGGCTGGCTGTAAAGATGCCTAACAATACTGTCCAAAACGCGCTTGGTTCACTACTTTGAAAAAGTGTGGTTTGTAAGTCAGGAACACTAAGCATAACGACGATAGCAATATTTTTTGCCATGCTGAAGACTAACAGTTCATCAAGGACATATTCATTGATTCCCATAATGCCTATCGGCAAACTTAACAAAAAGCCGCCTATTATTCCTGCCATAATGCCAAACGCCACTGATACAGTCAGGCTGCCAAGCATTCCTCCAACAAAACTGAATAATAACGCATAGCAACCCACTAAAATCATGACTTCACTAGGTACGTCCAGTAACCACAAGCACAGAGTCACAAGGCTACTGATCCAGATTGACCATAATCCATGTCCTAAGTAAAGCAATTTCAGTAAAGATTTATGATGCCAATGGTGGGATTTTAAATCGGCAAGCGCGAAATCAGGCGGTAGGTGGGAATCAATATTGGCGATATAACGTCGCCAAGCAGATGGCGTGAATATTAACCAACTCATAATAACGAAGCTGGCTAAAATAGGGTTTTTTGGTAAAAAACCCTTGATGCTCCTCAGAAAAAAATTTTCCATTTAGATGAATGATTTAGGTATTCAATTTATAAACGCGAGATAAATATCGTTCTGGAGTCCAACGCTTTAGCTTTGGCAATGGAGTCCAACGCTTTAGCTTTGGCAATGGAGTCCAACGCTTTAGCTTTGGCAATGGAGTCCAACGCT
>JAGLHR010000882.1 GCA_023143415.1 Thiomargarita sp.
AAGTTTTACTTGCAGGATTTAGGTGCCAATTAAGAAGTGTCCATCTATCTACAATTTTTATGTCATTTCGACGATAGAAGAAATGACACGAAAAAATTTTTTTTATACTAAGGAGAAAAAAACGATGCAAAAAAAAATACTGTTACCCATTTTAGTGGGATTTACTTTGGCTTTAAATGTAGTCTATGCAAAAAATGTTGTCGGTGTAAATGATGACATCAATCAACCAGTAAAAGAGATTTTTCTGGTGGAAAAACTTCCATTTTTAGCCGAAGAACTCGGATTTAAACAGTATGCAGGATTACTGGAAGTGGATAAGGACAACAACGGACACCTATTTTTCTGGATGTTTGAGGCTAGGAACTCCCTTGAAACCGCACCTCTTGTGATCTGGTTAACCGGCGGAGCCGGGTGTTCAAGTGCAATGGGCCTATTTCTTGAAAATGGACCATTTCGGATTCAATCCGACTCTTCTTTTCTGTTAAATCCATATAGCTGGAATGAGAATGCCAGTGTCTTGTATTTGGATCAACCAGTAGGGACGGGTTTTTCTTATACTGACCAGAAACCACCTCTGCAAGGTACACCTGCTGAAATACAGCACCAGATCAGTGAACAGTTTTACAACTTTCTTGTCAACTTTTATTCCGTATTTCCTGAATACAAAACCCGACCCCTTTTCATTACGGGTGAGAGTTTTGCAGGAAACTACATTCCCCACATGGCAGCCTATATAGTGAAAAAGAACAAAACCAGTACCTTTAAGGTTAACCTTGGTGGTCTTATGCTGGGTGCTGCTTGGGTTTATCCTCTATATCAATACAAGTTTTACACAGACTATGCCTATGGTGTAGGGCTTATTGGAATGAAAAAGAAAGTAGAGTTGGATGAGGTATTTAAAAAATGCGAAGAAGAGCTTAACAATGGTGAAGCAGGAGATTCTTGCTATGGGATTCGTGCAACCATCATGGAAGAATCTGGGAATGGCACTGTAATGGTCGATTCAGAAGACATACGGCACTATATCACTTATACACAAAATGCTCCCTTTGGTATTCCAAATACTCCTCCTGAATTAGACGCACTCAAAAAATACATGAACAAAGGGTGTTTCGATTATCATTGTTTTAATAACTGCATGATTGATACTCCTGACTATTCTAGCTGTTTAAAGACATGTACAGAACTAAAGTGTGTTATAAAGGCACTTCATGCAACTGCAAGTAATAAGGATTGGGAGGACTGTAATTCGGAAGTTATCAATTCCTTACAACCAATTATTAACAACCCCACATACAAGTTACTTCCGCCTCTTTTAGATAAAGGAATACCTATCCTGGTTTCCGGTAGCCAATATGATCTGGTCATAAATCATGTTGGCATAGAACAATATTTGCGCCGTATAGAATGGACAGGATTAGAAGGGTATTTGCAGGCAGATCGCAATACATGGTCCTACGCTAATACACCAGCTGGCTATTATAAGACTCATAAAAATTTAACCCATATTATGGTTATAGGTGCTGGACACATGGGTCCCTATGATAAACCTGGTCCATTCCTTGATATGCTGAATAGATTTATTTCAGGTAAGGGTTTTCAATAATGGCGTGATTTTACGGATGCTATCCTTTGCTGGGATAGTATCCGTTTGAACATCATTACTATTTTTAGGCAGGAATCGGTTGACAACTGGGGTGTGTTTGTTGGGTAATTTTGCCCAGTCTTTCTTCCCCTATTTCATGATGTCAACCTAAAAAAATCCAAATATGGAGACACAACATGACATTATATACCCAATCAATAACTATTAACATTGCTCCAGATAAATTATACGATTTCTTATCAAGACCAGAAAACCTGCCCAAATGGGCAATTTTCTGTCACGACATTTCTTTGCAAGGAAATGATTGGATCGCGACAACAGATTTTGGTGATGCAAAAATCAGATTTAATACTGATGCTAACTTGGGCGTAATAGACTTTTACATCTCAAAAACGCCTGGCATCGAAATGCCTTCTTATTCTCGTATTCTTCCTAATGAGAATGGATCGGAATACCTGTTTATGCATTTTCGACCGTCCGATATCCCTGCTGACGTTTATGAAAAGAAAGTCGTCGGACAAATTGAACAGGAACTGTCCGATATTAAACAACTTATGGAGGTAGATAAATAATGTCAATATCCGTTAATCCTCAATGGTATAAAAATATCTGGACATTGGATATGAAAGCGGAGACATGGGTGGAACAAACCGACTATGAGATCGGATTTGTAACCACTGTACTCCAATTAGAGGGCAGCGAGCGTATATTGGATTTAGCATGTGGTTTTGGTAGACATGCGTTGGCTTTGGCGCAGAAAGGACATTCTGTCGTTGGTGTAGATATTACGCAAGCGTATGTTGAGGAAGGACGCAGATTGGCAAAAGAAAACCAACTTGATGTTGAGTTTATTTGTGCTGACATACGTGATGTTTCATTTGAAAAAGCATTTGATGTGGTTCTCAACCTTGGTGATGGTGCCATTGGTTATCTTGAAAATGATGAAGAGAATTTGAAAGTATTTGATCTGATTTCTTCAGTGCTAAAACCCGGTGGGAAACATCTGATGAGCGTACCCAGTGCTGCGTATGCAAAAAAGCATTTTCCTCGTCGTTTTTGGGATATGGGTAGCCATTCAATTCTATTGGCGGAATTTGATTGGGATGAAAATAACCTGCGGAATTTATATACCGGTTATACGTTCAAATACGGAGAAGTACTAAAGAAACCATCGCCGATTGGTCCAATGTCTTCTACTCGTTTATACACCTTTGAAGAATTGAACGAAATACTTCAAGCGCGTCACATTGAAGTCCAACAAATTTATGGCGGATATGATACCAATATCCCGCCCTCTGACAACCAATTTACGCAAGTGATTTATTCACATAAACGGCTATCTACTTAAGTAAGCCACGACTATTTTTTTGGAACTCCCTTATAAGGCTGCGTAACCTAACCTATAATTTTTTGCATTGTTCAAAAATAGCGATAAAAGGGTAACATGTTGGTGTCATTAGCTTTAGCTTTGGAATGCCCAAACCTGAAGGTTTGGACTCCAACCTCAACATCTTGAGTGTTACCTTGAATTGAACCATGCCTAATTTTTTAAAGGAAATATTATCCTGTGACAATTCATAAAACATTTCAAAATATCCATTGCTGGTTTGAATATGAAGTTGGGTGCTATCCAAGTTCAATAGCTGTTATCTGTGAAGACAAAAAGATAACCTATCAAGAGTTGAATCAAAGGGCTAACCAACTGGCCTATCACCTGATAGAAAATGGTGTAAAACCAGAACAAATTGTAGGTATCTGTGCCGATAAGTCCATAGAAATGGTTATTGGTATAATCGCTATATTTAAAGCGGGTGGTGCCTATGTGCCACTTGATCCGATAAATCCTCAAGGGCGTTTGTCTTTTATACTTCATGATGCAGGGGTATCTATATTATTAACCCAAAAGGCATTGGCAGAGCAGTTCACTGATTTTCCGGGCCAACAAATCTTTTTAGACGATGATTATTCTGATCAAAACACCAACAATCCTGCCATTGATATTAAACCATCAAATCTTGCTTATATCATATACACTTCGGGTTCGACCGGACAACCGAAAGGTACTATGGTAGAACATGGTAATGTCTTACACCTCTATCATTCAACAGGTCCCCTTTTTGGCTTTAATGAAACAGACGTTTGGGCCCTGTTTCACTCTTTTGCATTTGATGTTTCTGTATGGGAAATGTGGGGTGCCCTTTTGTTCGGCGGTTGCGTTGTTATTGTGCCTTATTGGCTCAGTCGATCACCCAATGCGTTTTATCAATTGCTTTGTAAGGAACAGATAACTGTCCTGAATCAGACACCTATGGCTTTTTATCATCTCATAGAGACAGATAAAGTAGCAAGAGATAATAGGCTTAATCTGCGTTACATAATGATAGGGGGCGAAGTGTTGAATTTTGGACACCTTGAGCCTTGGTTTCATAAACATGGAGATAAGGTGCCTCAACTGGTTAATCTATATGGTCTCACTGAGGTTACTGTGAATGTGAGTGCTTATAGATTATCATGGGATGATGTAGGGCGTGCAATATGTCTAATAGGTAACCCCATACCTGATGTACAGGTTTATCTGCTTGATGAAGACAAAAAGGAGGTTCCCTCTGGGAATATTGGAGAGATGTATGTGGGGGGTAAGGGTATCGCCCGTGGCTATTTAAATCGGCCAGCATTAACCAATGAGCGGTTTATGACCGGAAATTTCGGACGACTTTACAGAACTGGGGATTCAGCTCGCATGCATGCGGATGGCTCACTTGAATACCTTGGACGCCTTGACCAACAAATCCAGATACACGGATTCCGAATAGAACCAGGTGAAATAGAGTCTATTATTACGCATTATTCAACAGTAGCGGAGGGAGCCGTCATTGTTCGAGAAGATGCACCCGGTGAGAAGTGTCTTGTGGCTTATGTGGTACCTGCTCACTTATAGCGTTTCCCGATTGCATAAGGTATAATTTTAAAGACAGTGCTGGAAACAGTTTTTAGCCTCATCAGGAGTAATTGCATCTAAAGCATCTTCTATAACTTGATAAAGTTCCTCAGTCGTTGAGACAACGGTTTTCTTGATAATACTTTTGACTTTAGACCAAATATGCTCAATGGGATTTAACTCAGGCGAATAAGGAGGAAGAAATAAGACACCTGCCCCAGTCGCTTCAATCATTGCAATCGCATCCTCATCATAATGGACTTTAGCATTATCAAGAATGACAACATTAGAGGGGGTTAATACGGGAACTAAGAATTGTTTGACGAAAAAGGCAAATAAAAATCCGGTCATCGTTCCTTTGTAACAAAAAGCGGTCAATAAACCCTCAATTCCTAAAGCACCAATAGTGCTAACTCTGGTTCCACGATTCAAAGAATTTTCGCAGTGAGCACGTTGGCCTTTAGGCGAACGAGCATGGCGACGAGTCATGTTTTTGACACAACCTGTTTCATCAATAAAAATAAGGTATTTTGCCTCAAAATGGGCGAGTTTTGTTTGATAATCTAGTTGTTTTTGTTTATTTTCTTGGGTATTTTTTCTGGGTTCAAATAAACTCTTTTTTTTTCGAGTCAATTTTAATCGGGTTAAAGTTCTATCAATCGTTGAGCGGCCAACTGGTTCAAAAAAATCATTGTATTCCTCACGAATTTCTTCGAGAATTAAGCCTGGTTGACTGTCAATTAACTCTGTTAGGAAAGTTTCACCAGTCGCCCTAACTGATGGAGGACGTCCACCCCCGTGCGGTTTTTGCGCAATTTGACCTGTTTGTTTGAATCGTTTTAATAAATCGGCCACAAAATTTTTTGAGACTTTAAAACGTTTAGCCAATTTCTGCATCGAACCTTCTTGATTCTCATAAGCGGTTACTATTTTTTCACGTAAATCTATTGAATAAGGTTTTGGCATCGAAAACTCCATTTTTTTGTTTTGAAATTTTGGGTAGATATTCTTGCATCATATTATACCTTATTCAATCGGGAAATGCTATA
>JAGLHR010000883.1 GCA_023143415.1 Thiomargarita sp.
GATGTTTAAGAAATCCGATTTTTTGAAAAAATCGCTTAAACCTCTTGGAAACATAGTGCGTCACATCAGTTAATCATTAAAATAAAACAATTCCTGAGTTATCTTTTTATACCACCTACGCGCAGAAACCACCTCACGTTTTCTATATTCAAACGATTCCGCATGGTGAGAAATTCCATCAGCATCCTTAACGGCTTGAATCGTATCACCTTCTAAACGATATACGGCAGCCGATGAAATCCCAAAATCCTTTCCAACAATACTATAACAAGTGTTAAAATGAGATTTAACGGGCATTTCATTTATACCACGAAATGCTAACACAATTGCTTTGGCGCAAATCTTGGCTTGCGTGTTGGCAGAATAAGCGGATTTAGGCATTTTAGTAATACAAGCATCGCCAATGACATAAATGTCTTTTTGCAAACGGGATTCAAAAGTTTTCTGATTGACAGGGCACCACCCGCTTTCATCGACTAAACCACTCTCTTTAGCAATTCGCCCTGCGATTTGCGGTGGAATGATATTGATAACTTCTGCCGTATATTCATCTTCAAACTCACCTGCGATAACAGTCTTATGATCGACATCAACGCTCATAACAGTTCCCCCATCATGGGCGGGAATCCACTCGATCAAGCTATTATCCGTACCAAATCCATAGAGTTTCTCCCAACCTTGAATAAACGATTCTTGTTGGGGAATGGCACTTTTCGCATCCAAAACCAACACTTTTGATTTCGACTTATATTGTTTGAGATAGAGGGCAATCAGGCTGGCGCGTTCATAAGGGGCAATTGGACAACTTGACGGTTGTCGCGGCACAGATATAATAACTGTTCCCCCATCTTTCATGGCTTCCAACTGTTTGCGTAAAATGACTGTCTGTGAACCCGCTTTCCAAGCATGGGGTATTTTGTCAATAACTGTTTCGTCGTATCCCTCAATCGCATCCCACTGAAAATCAATGCCGGGGGAGACAATCAAACGATCATAAGCTATCTTTCCCCCCCCTTGAAGACTCACCTTTTTCTTTCTGGGATCAATACCAATGGCGCGATTATAAACCATTTTGATGCCATACTTATGAAAGCGATTATAGTTAAATTTAATAGCATCAATAGTTCGATCACCACTTAATACTTCATTACTCATAAAGCCGGTATGATAGTATTTATTCCGCTCAATTAATGTGACTTCAATTGTTGAATCCGCTTTGCGAATCTCTTTAGCAGCGATGATGCCGCCTACTCCGCCACCAATAATCACCACTTTTTTTGTCTGCGCCATAATCACAGGCGCGTAAGCGACTAGAGTGGCTCCAGTCGTCATACAGAGAAAACTTCTACGACTTATGTTTGACATGATTTATCCATCTATTATAACGTTGAACCTATTTCACTAATATTTAACCCAAACACAATAACTACAAGGATTATTTATAAAATAATTAGTCTGTATTTATTAACTATTTGATTTTGATAATGTTTTTTAATCACTCCTTTATTATAAATAATCCTTGTAGTTGAACCTATCCGGCCCTATTCGTTTTTGAGCTTAGAAATCTTTGGAAAAATCGGATTTCTTAAACCTCATTGTCAAAAAACCAACTATTTTTATTCATTATTCTGCATTTTTGAATAGGGCCGGATAGGTTCTTATTCTCTTTGTCGTTATTAATAGAATAATAGTAGAATGGGTTCTTAAAAGATAAAAAAGGCTTGCTAAAATTTAAGAAACGAATTAGAATACTTCTTAATTGAAATTTTAATGTTTAAATTAATTTTTCTTCAAAAACTAGAAAGGAATATTTTATGGCGAGTCCATCTAAAAGTAAATCTCGCGCACAGCCCACCAAAGAGTCTGCTTTGCGTGAACACCTTGAATTCTTGAAGTCGCTAAGGGATCAAGTAAACGAGGAGATTAAGATATTAGAATCGTTAGTAGAAGCCGCAAACATGACTTCCGCTGATGAATCAAGTAGGAAACCTAGCAGTAAGCCAGTTTCTAAGGCAAAAGGTTCTGCTTCTGCGAAAAAACAGGTACCAAAGAAACCGTCTCTAACACTTTTGGAAACGGTTAATAGCTTACCTATCCCTGAACTGATCGACAAATTGAAAAGCGTAAATGCTAAACAAAATGTCATCAGGAACATAATCAATCAGAGAAAAAGGTCAAAATTTGAACCGTTTGCTTCTCATGATGACTTGATTAAACGCATTAAGGGTTTGGCTCAATCAAGTTTGGATAACATATTGGCAGAATGGTCTTAAATTTGGAATTTTAAATTTGGAGTTCATTCGAGGACTCCAAAATACCTGTACTTAGGAATGAGACTTAAATAACTTCCAAAACCTTTAAAGCCAAACCTGACAGGTTTTCAAAACCTGTCAGGTTGAATTTCGGATATGATTTAATTTTCCTTAAAATCCCCGTTTTTTGATTGCATTAAGAATCGTTCTATTCGTCACCGCTTCATAATATAAGTTATCTGTCAAAGGATAATCTTCGCCCTCTTCTTGCCACACTTTGACTTGAGCTTCGCGGATCACAACATGATGGCTTTCTCCTTGAGCATCAGGATAATAGCCGATATAAAAATGGGTAGAATGTTCATCGCCAGGTAAACGAATATTTAAGTGACGTAAAGCCATCTCGTTTTGTAATTTTTTAAAAGCCGCCTCTTCTAAATTGATTCCATTAAGGTTATACCGAAAATTCGTCATTCCTTTTTCGCCCTTAAATGCGTCATAAGGTGCTTGTTGAAAAACCATGACATTCGTCAATAAGTTAGAAACTTGCGAATATTTATGCCGTAGTTTCCATGAGCATGATGAAAGACGATCCGCATCACCAATCGCTGGTGAAATCATAATTCTATCATCACCATCATACAAAAATTGGGGAGCATTGGGAGAGTAACAAATACCAATCCCCAACTCCAATTCTGGCAAATCATAAGCGCGACTCACCTCATTTTGCTTTTCAACAACGGCTAACATACATTTTGCCAAACCACAAGCGCGTGCGACGGCTAACCATTGATCGGGCGATTTTTGGTACTCAAACAAGCTGAGAATAACAGCATCCCCCTCAATAAACACTTTTTCCGCCCCAAAATTTTCAATGCACTTACGAATCGGATTAAAAAAATTGCGACTAAAATGTGTTGCAGGGCTGAGTTCCCGCCGACAAAGTTCAGCTGTCATTGTCGTAGAACCACGAAGATCCGCCTTGAGAATCACATGACAACGGATAGATTCAGACGTTTTTGTCTGTTCACCTGGCACCATAAATTCATACAACATGCCGTTGCTTCGAGACAATTGCACATCTGATTCATCATTTAAGAGATGAACTTTTTCCATCGCCTCATGTATCAAGCGATAATATTTTAAATCCCGTCGGTAGGTGATAAAGTCAGTGATAAAGCGTCTTAAAATCGCTCCATCTGGTTTTTGTGCTAATTTGGCTAAACGTTTTTTAGCATTTATTAACTGATTGATTGATAAGGATTTTTTGTCTGAACGACATAAAGGTCTGATTTTAAGTTGATTTTGTAATTTCAGTTCAACTTCAAAGTCATCAGCCTCATTGCAAAGAGTTTGATAGAGTAAATAGGGCTTAATCAGTTTAAAATAGTTGTTATACATAAGCGGCGTTTCATACGCAGCCAATAGATGTTTAATCACTTGTGCTTTGCGTAAACCCTGTTTCAATATTTCATTAGCTTTCTGTTGAGATTGAAATGTCGCTTTAAGCAGAGCGTTAGTTGATTCTTCTGCCAAAGCCTGCTGTGTATTCTCCAAATCAAACAACAGTGCCATATTGGCAGGGACATCTTTCCAAGAAAAAGGAATGTTTGCCCTATTTTCATCAATGATTTGATTATCAGCACAGGATGCAATTTCTATCTGGCAGGATTTAGCTATTTTATCAAGTAATGTATCAATCAGGAGAGATAGGCGTTCAAAACCATAATAACTGTCTGGATATTTGGATAACAAAACATAATGCTTCATCAATATTTCATGGTTGCGCTTATCTGGTGTTTTTAGTAACGGATTAGATAACAAATCTTCAGGAATTGTCCAAGCCATTCCTAATAAAGAATCGCGTATTTTATTTACACTCCCCTTTTCAACCCAAAGTAATTGGGAAAAGATTTCATAAGTGACTTGGTATGACAAATTATTCTTATTTTGATTTATCCAAGTAATACGCTCCGATAATTCAAGTTTTCGTTGGCTCTCTTTAATGCTCGCTTTTCTTAATTTATATAACAACTTATCCGTTTCAGCGAATACTGTAGTTAATACAAATTTAATGACAGCGATTTGAAATAGTTGTATAGAATCTATGCCTTTACTTTCTTTAACACGATGTATCGCATCCGTGAGCATTTGTGCATAACAATGACCAAACGCCTCTAGTTGTTTCAACACATTTTTTGATGGCTTATCTGTAAAACGTCTTTTGTCGCTACTACGCTCATTCAGTAATTCAGAAATGAGGCGATGACTCCAATCCATAAAACGTGGACTAAGAAAGACATCAATATGTACATTATCAATACCCGTCACAAAGTTCATCAAATTAATAGATGGCTGGCATAATGGCTGTACAGTTAGTGTTGCCAATTTTCCCGATTTATCAGAAGTTTGGTCTTTTTTAAACAGCTTTAACATAATAAATCATCACCTTTATTTATGGAATTCAACGATTTAACTATTCCAAAGCGAAAGCGTTGAACTCCTATTCCAAAGCGAAAGCGTTGAACTCCAACTTAGGAATGAGAATTGAATAATACACAAAACTAAACCTGACAGGTTTTAAAAACCTGTCAGGTTTGGCTTTAAACTCTTAATTCGCATTTCAAGGCGGAATAGTTGATTCAAAGAACTTGTAGCCTAAAATATAATTTCTTTACCTTTTGAACATAATTTCTTGTCTCTTGATAAGGCGGAATAGTATTGCCATAGCGTTTCACAGCATTCTCTCCCGCATTATAAGCTGCCAGAGCTAAAGATAAGTCTTCATTAAATCGTGTTAATAAATCGCGGAGATACTGTGCTCCGCCGTTGAGGCTGGCAGCAGGATCAGTACGATCTGTCACACCATAACGTTTAGCAGTCGCAGGCATGAATTGCATAAGCCCCACCGCACCTTTTGGAGAAACCGCTTTTGGGTTATAATTGGATTCAACTTGAACCACAGCATGTAATAAGGCAGGGGGTAAATTGGCATTTTGGGCGGCGGCTTCAATCAAAGGTGCGTAGTCATTATATTTATGATGCGTTTTTCCCTGTTTTCCGTGCAAATCTGATGCCAATTGTTGCGGATAAGATGGTACGATATAACTACGTGCATACAACACTTGCTCACTTTTTTTAGGGGGCTTATTGCTTAAATGTAATACTCCTTTTGCATCAATGTATTTATAAACAACCGTTGTTTTAATAGATATTTGATCAGCAGCCACAGGCTGTATGAGTATTAAAATAAAAGAAATAATTAGGCTTATTTGTTTCATTCAGATTGATTTCCTCAAAAAATAGTGACACATACAAAAGTTTATGTTAAATTACAATGCCAATTTATTTGGAGATAATGATGTTTTTTTACAAGATATTTTCCCTAAATAGTAACATAATATTGGCTGTGCTCCTGATTTGTATCAGTGTCTCGTTAGCGGCAGCCAATTTCGACTGTAGTGAAGCCTCAATAGAGGCTGAATATATCATTTGCGATAACCCTAAACTCAGTCTCGCTGATGAAAAAATGGCAAGTGCCTATAAGCAATTGCGGAATATTCTGGATAGAACAGAACGTAGTCTATTATTGAAAGATCAACGTCGGTGGTTAAAAGAACGGAATTTTGAATTGCGAAAGTGTACAAAACCAGATTGTGATATCAGGTTTTATCAGGTGAGAATTGAACAACTTGGATTAGTAAAGCAAGCCTCTTTTAACTGTGAAAGGGCAAGTACTCTCGTTGAAAAAAAGATTTGCAACAGCCTATTATTAAAACACGCTGATGGGCGTATTGCTAAACTCTTTAAACCAGTGCAAGAAGACTTGGCGCAGGATCAACGTGAATGGCTAAAAGAACGGGATAGAAAATTGAGTGAGTCTAATTGCGATACAAGTTGTGCATGGCAATTTTACAAAGAACGCATTGAATTTTTAGTGCGTTATGCGTTCTAATATTTTTTTGGAGTAGAGGTGGGCAACTAAAACACTTTGCCCACCCTACAATTCTTTATACTTTGGAGTACAACGCTTCAGCTTTGTATAAGAATACAACGCTTCAGCTTTGGACTATTTAACAACAGAATTGCGAACGGTTTTAAAATGAATAAAAAACATTTAACAATACCAATTATACTGACTTTAACCCTAACAGCCTGTGCCACAGGAAGTGATCCCAGCTCAAGCAGTTGGTTATCATCTGGTCAATGCCCAACGGGTATAACCCTAAAAGTGGATGGCAAAGCCATCCCTGTCACTGCCCCAAATCCATTCGATGGTCTTAAAAATCCTGGGATGGAATTTTTTGAAGGTAAATTTAGTCTAGGACTCATTACTAAAGAAGTGGGGATGTTTGAATTACGAGATTTGAAAATAGCCCAGTTAAAAACAGGTACATTTACGGGCAATAAATTTAACCTCACATTACTTAATTCCCCTTATGCTAAGGACGGAGTTTGTAGCCATGCGAGATATAAGCATGACTCCAAATTGATTATTGAAAAGTACAATGCCGATACTGGACAACTCAATGGCTGCTTTTCTGCTAAACTTGATTGTGATGGCAAACAGATTGAAATTAATGCAGCTACTTCTGGGATTATTCCTTAGAGAATTAATTTGAATAATTACCCTCTTTTAAATTCAGTCGATAACATCCCCTGTTTATCAGTGTTAGTACCTATTTATAACGAAACTGACAATATCGTACCCTTAATTAACGAAATTCGTGCCGCTTTGGATGACAAAATCGCTTATGAACTGATTTATGTTGACGACGGGAGCAAGGATAACAGTTGGCAAACATTGCAAAATATTGCAACCCATTTTAAAAAATTGCGCCTTATTCGTCATCACCATTCTTATGGACAAAGTATTGCTATTTTAACCGGTGTTAAAGCGGCACGAACAGAATGGATTATCACTTTAGATGGTGATGGACAAAACGATCCCGCTGACATTCCACGTTTATTAGCGGTTTTACAAGATTCTGATTCACCGCAAACGCTCCAAATGGTTGCAGGTATTAGGCGCAAGCGTTATGATAACCTGTTAAAACGCATCTCTTCACAGATTGCAAACAGGATACGTCGTCGTTTATTGCACGATAACACACTTGACACAGGTTGTAGCCTCAAACTATTTTCACGCAAAGCCTTTTTAGCGTTACCGCATTTTAACCATAACCATCGTTTCTTGCCCGCGCTATTTTTACGAAATGGAGGAAAAATCGTCTCAATAGAAGTGAACCATCGTCCTCGAACACGCGGGCAATCCAAATATGGCTTATTTAACCGTTTAGGGGTAGGCATTGTTGATTTATTGGGAGTGATGTGGTTACAACGCCGCGCTTGTTTAGCTGAAATTATTGAGGATAATCAATAACATGAAAAATGAAACCCTTTGGTTGATAATCGGTTTTTCGGGTCAAACTTTATTTTCCATGCGTTTTTTAGTGCAATGGTGGCAGAGTGAACGTCAACAACGTAGCGTCATCCCGATGGAATTTTGGTATTTCAGCATTGCTGGTGCGCTCACTTTATTAGCTTACTCTATTTACCGTCTTGATCCAGTATTTATTGTCGGACAAATAACGGGGCTATTTATTTATATGCGAAATTTGCATTTAATTAAAAAGGCGGGACAAACAGAATCCACATCAACATCGTAAACTGGAATGGTGAATTGTTAATGGTGAATGGTGAATGATGAATGGTGAATGATGAATGGTGAATGGTGAATGTTTTTCAAATATATTTTTCAGGAAATAAAAATGGGAGCAATTTTTTTGTTTAAAAAGTCTTTCACCACCCCAAAGTATCAATGGGGCAGTTTATGGCTCTTGTTGCTAATCATCCCACTTTTTAATCGTACCTTCCTACAAATCGACGAAACCCGTTATGTCACTGTTGCTTGGGAAATGTGGATACAAGGTAATTGGCTTGTACCTTCCCTGAATGGCGAAGCCTATCACCATAAACCGCCCCTATTATTTTGGTTCATGCACTTAGGTTGGGCGATCTTTGGTGTGAATGAATGGTCGCCCAGACTGATCTCAGGCTTATTTTCTTTAGGCAGTTTATGGCTGACAGCCCTTATCGCTCGCCAATTATGGCCTAAACAGCCTCAGATTTCCCAATATGCACCCCTCATCTTATTAAGTTGTTTACTATGGAGCCTATTTACCAGTGCCACAATGTTTGATATGATGCTGGCATTTTTTACCCTACTAGGCATGGTTGCCATAATCTCAGCTTCGCAAAAAAGAGAGATGAAAGTAGGATTATTAGGTATCGCAATTGGTTTAGGGATTCTCACCAAAGGGCCTGTCATTTTATTACATCTACTGCCTGTCGCACTATTTGCGCCCTGGTGGCAACGTTCCCATCCATCATCATGGCAACTTTGGTATTTAGGAATCTTGGGTAATGTCATCTTGGGCATATTGATCGCCTTAGCTTGGGCAATCCCAGCAGGCTTTGTGGGCGGTGAAGAATTTAGACAAGCCATATTTTGGGGACAAACCGCTAACCGCCTCATTAATTCTTTTGCACATCAACACCCGCTATGGTGGTACTTACCCCTATTACCTATCGTTCTATTTCCTTGGCTGCTATGGCTACCTTTATGGCGTGGCTTTTCACAAATACCCAAATACCTCAATGACAGTGGTTTACGTTTTTCTCTGTTCTGGTTTATATTCGTTTTCACTGCATTTTCCCTCATTAGCGGAAAACAATTACATTATCTACTGCCGATATTGCCCGCTTTCGCACTATTAACGGCTTATATTTTAGTGAAGCACCCCGTTGAAAACAGATATTGGGACACACTTTTTCCCGGAATCACTATTATGATCATGGGCGTGCTACTGATTATCGCGCCTGACTTATACCCTAAAATGCGCGTACCGTTTTGGGTGACAAAAATTTCAGCCATACCAGGGTTCATATTGCTAATCTTAGGCGGCGTATTACTCTTCTGGAAAATATCCCTGATAAAACAAAGGCTATTTTTCATCAGTACCATTGCCATTTTATTTAGCCTGATTTTTCCCCTAACAATTATTCGAGCAGCCAGTGACGCTTATGACTTACACGGAATCAGCCAACGCATCAGCACTTTACAGCGTCGTGATCAAACTTTAGCGCATTTTGGCAATTATCATGGACAATATCAATTTTTAGGGCGACTTCAAAAACCTTTGCAAGTGGTTGATGAATACTCAATTTGTCCCTGGTTAGCTAAACATCCTGATGGCAAACTGATCGTCTATTTTTCTTCGACTTATAAAGATTTAAGTCAATATGCCGATTATGCACAACCTTATCGCTCTAAAATCGTGGGAATTATTGATGCACAGTTCCTATATAATGTCTGTGTCAAGATAATATTATAAGTTATTTTGTAACTACTCCGCCTTGAAATCTGAAAGCTAAAGTCTGTTAAAACAGACTAATTATAGATTTAGGGACAACTCTATTAAAGGAAAATCAATATTTTGGACGCATATTTTAAAGAAAATAAAGTAAGGTTATATCTCGGAAACGTAGTTGATACTCTAAATCAATTACCTGATGAGAGCATTGATCTAATCTTTGCAGATCCCCCTTATAATTTATCAAATGAAGGTTTTACTTGTCATGCTGGAAAACGAGTTAGTGTAAATAAAGGAAAGTGGGATAAAAGCCAAGGAATTGATGCAGATTTACAATTTCACGAGGCTTGGATAAAAGCCTGTAAACGTGTATTAAAACCAAATGGCTCATTATGGATTTCTGGAACATATCATTCAATTTATACTTGTGGTTATGTTATACAAAAACAAGGCTGGCATATAATTAATGATATTTGTTGGTATAAGCCTAATGCAGCACCTAATTTATCTTGTCGTATGTTTACGGCAAGCCATGAAACATTGCTTTGGGTAAGAAAAGATAAAAAAGCAAAGCATATTTTTAATTACGAGGCGATGAAATATGGTGATTTTCCTAGTGATGTCATAAAAAAGCCAGAGAAACAAATGCGAAGCATTTGGGCAATAGGAACACCAAAAAATGGGGAAAAGAAACATGGAAAACACCCAACACAAAAACCCGAAGCATTATTAGATAGAATAATTGTGGCTTCATCCAATACTGGGGATATAGTCCTTGATCCATTTTGTGGGAGTGCGACTACTGGAGTTTCTGCTTTAAGACATAATCGTCAGTTTATTGGCATTGATTTAGAACAAGAATATTTGGATAACCTAGCTATACCAAGACTTTCGGATATGTTAAATAAAAATCAATCCAATTAAAAAAATACCTCACAAGTTAGTGAAAAAAAAGGTCATTACGAGATATTGCCATAAGAGAATTGAGCATGGAAAGAAAAGAAGCAGTACAAAAGTTACAACAACTCGTTGGCAAAGAACTTCACGAGTTAGCGAATGAATATGGTGTAACAATTTATCGAAATGGAAAAGTGAATAAAGGGTGGGCAGGGCATGTTTTTGAACGATTCTTGGAGTTACCGATTAATTCAGCTCAATCACCAAATTTTGGATCGTGGGAACTTAAATCCATACCGTTAAAAACACTTAAAAATGGCACACTTTCTTTTAAAGAAACAATGGCGGTTACTATGATTGATCCTGTTAATGTTTGCCAAAAAGAATTTGAAGATAGCCACTTATTAGCTTTTTTGAAAAAAGCAGTGATTGTTGCAAGAAAAGTTGGCGAAACAGTTGATGAACCCAGTTATATTCACTCAATTGTTGAGTTAAATTTAGAAGGTGATTTGTATAATGCCGTAAAAGCTGATTATGATTTAGTAAGAAATGTTTTGCTTGAACCAGCGAAGGGCTTTAATTCACTGACTGGAAAAATGGGAGTATATATTCAACCAAGAACAAAAGGTGCAGGGCATGGTTCAACATCAAGAGCTTTTTATGCACGCCCCAAATTTCTAAAAGAGTTCATAAATATATAAATTTCTCGTTCACAACGTCTTCGTTGGGAATGCATATCGTGACGTTCCTGCGTCACACCTTATAAAGAAATTTCCAACGCTGGTGCGGTGGGAACGAGGAAAAACTTAAACCTCGAAAATAATTTAGCTGAACCTGCTTTAGCTGTTAGCATTCGAGGTTTAAGTTTTTCTTCAAAAAACTTAAACCTCGAATAGATTTATCTCAAGGCTGAGTAGTTACGTTATTTTTTAAGTTATTTTTGGAGTCCAACGCTTCAGCTTTGGGCATTGGAGTCCAACGCTTCAGCTTTGGTTGGGCATTTTAAAAAAAATTAAAGAGAACCAATTATGGGTAAAACAACAGGATTCATGGAAATATCACGTCAAGAACAGACATATCTCCCAGTAGCGGATCGCATCCAGAATTATCAAGAATTTATCATCCCCTTGAAGGCTTCAGAAGTGAGTCAACAAGGGGCGCGTTGCATGGATTGTGGCACACCCTACTGTCACAATGGTTGCCCAATCCATAATATTATTCCAGAGTGGAATGATTTGGTTTATCAGGATAGGTGGCGCGAAGCCTATGATGTTTTACAAACGACTAATAATTTTCCTGAATTTACGGGCAAAATTTGTCCTGCACCTTGCGAAGCCTCTTGTACGCTTAACTTAAACGATGAGCCTGTCACCATTAAAACCATAGAATGCGCCATTATCGAAAAAGCGTGGGAAGCCGGTTGGATTGAACCACAAATTCCTGCCCATCGCACAGGAAAAATGGTGGCGATTGTCGGTTCTGGACCCGCAGGATTAGCTTGCGCTCAACAATTAGCCCGGGCTGGACATGAAGTGGTCGTCTATGAAAAAAATAATCGCATTGGAGGATTGCTACGTTACGGCATTCCCAATTTTAAAATGGATAAAAGTATCATTGACCGCCGCATGGCACAATTACAAGCAGAAGGCGTTGTATTTCGCACTAATATCCATATTGGAAATCATAAGCCTGCCAAAGAATTACTTAATAAATATGATGCCGTCGTATTAGCCGGTGGATCTGAAAAATCCCGTGATTTACCAATACCGGGACGTGAATTGAAGGGCATTCATTTTGCAATGACATTTTTGCCCCAACAAACACGACGTGTACTTGGTGATGATATACCAGAAGAGGTGAGTCTCACAGCAGAAAATAAACATGTTGTGGTGATTGGTGGTGGCGATACCGGTTCAGATTGTATTGGAACTTCTATTCGTCAAGGTGCCGCTTCTGTGGTTCAATTGGAAATTTTACCTAAGCCCCCTGAAAATGAAAATAAACACTCGACTTGGCCCAATTGGCCTAATAAATTACGAACATCTTCATCTCACAAAGAAGGTTGCCAACGCGAATGGAGTGTTTTGACGAAATCTTTTAAAGGCAATAATCATATCTCAAAACTCCAAATGGTGCGCGTCGATTGGCAAAAAGATGATAAAGGCCATTGGCAGATGTCAGAAATCCCTGATAGCGAATTTGAACTCAAGGCGGATTTAGTTCTATTAGCAATGGGTTTTGTACATCCTATCCATGAGGGCATGCTTGAAGAATTGGATGTTGCTATGGATGAGCGGGGCAATGTTCAAGCCAATAACTATAAAACTTCTCTTGATAAAGTATTTGCGGCTGGGGATATGCGTCGAGGGCAATCTCTGGTTGTTTGGGCAATTCATGAAGGGCGGCAGGCTGCGAGGGCGGTGGATGAATATTTGATGGGATTTTCGGAATTGCAAAGGTAATGGGTTGTTCCAAAACCGAATTGGGGAATCAGAAACGGTTCCCTTTTAATTTACAACTTAATAGGTTTGTTTTATTAATTTGCAGAGTATTATCTAATGCTTGACACGACCTTGACTGAATTACGGAACAATACGAGATTCTTGTTTGACGCGGTAGAACATGGGGAGAGGGTTCGGATTTATCGGAAAGATCAGCCCATTGCTCACATTGTACCCGTTGGAGAATCGGTAATGAGTGAATTAATATTGGTTTCCGATAGGCGACGGGAAATAAAGCCGATAATAGAAGCAGCGTTAAAAAATGAAATGCGGCTTATTATGGCAGGTGTGCAAAAAACGGAGCAGAATTTGAAAGGATTTGAAGAAAAATACCATAAGAACACCGAAAAATTTATTTCCGAATACGAAGAAGACAAATTGGAAGAAACAATTGACTTTATCGAATGGATTGGTGAATTTAGAATGTTGGAAAGACTAACCGATAAACTGGAAACGATGAAGAGTATAAAATTTGATAATTGAAGATTATTTCACAGAAATTCAGAAGATTGTTGATTGTTCTCTGCTTGTTCGTTTGAAAAGTGTCACTTATGAAAAACGGGGTACGTATGAGGGCTTTATCCGGGGTGAATTGTACTTTTCCGACGCTACTATTTTGCACTTTCGGGAATATATTGATGTTGAAATAACAGCCGAGCGATTAATGTACGCATATCAATATACGGATTCTTCAAAGAATCTGATTTTTCGTTACGATAATACAGGTCATCATAAAAAACTTGGGCTTTCGACATACCCTCATCACAAACATGATGGTGCCGAAGATAATGTCATTGAGTCGAACGCTCCAAAGCTGAATCAAGTTCTTCATGAAATTGAAACTTGATTTTTATGAAAAGCCAGTCATGTAGGCCGTTGCACCGTGGGTGCAACGGCACTTTTTTAATGAAGAAGCCGTTGCACGAAAAGGACTGTGCAACGGCCTACTTAAACTAAATAGAGTGGTGAGTCATTACTATTTATTAAAATACGAGGTAATTATTCAATATGAAAATCAGGAAAATTCAGATTAAAAATTACAAAATGTTTAAGGACGTAACGATAGATTTTACGGATAACAATGGAAAAACTTTAGATACTATTGTCATAGCCGGAATAAATGGCTCAGGAAAAACATCTTTACTCCAGTTATTACAAAGACTGTTTTCTGAAAGCCTCAATCTATTCAAAGTGGGAAGCCTGTTACACAAGTATGAGGAAGAAACAGATGCCCTTATTTGCGATGAGGTTGAATTGGAATTAGACCTTTCTAATGATGAAAAATCACGTCTTATCTCATTAGCTCATAAATTGACTGCTAAAATCAATAAATCTGTGGGAAATCAAAATGAAATCATGCTGGCTGTTGAACAACTAGAAATGCGTCTTAAAACGGAAGATCAGTACATTACGCTTTTATATCAATTAGAAAAAACAGAAAAAGGCTTTTTTATTCGTCAGAATGATTTTGCATTTTTTGGAATACTAGCAGAAGAAGAACTGAGGAGTCTATTTAAGGTGTTGTCTTTTTCTACCGTTCATAGCAAGAAACAGACCTCCAATCATGCCATTACCGACATTTTTAATGACAAGTCATCTCGTTCTGATATGGACGCGGATGGCATTGTTTTTCCTATTGACATTTTTTCCTACCAGAAAACGGTAGAAACACATATTGTTAGATTAGTTCAAGAAAAAGTCATGGCTAATCGAGATTTAATCCCAAAAAAAGTGATTGAGCAGGCTATTAGCGATATTAATCAATTCTTGGAAGGGATCAGCTTAAAAACCGTACTGGTCGATATAAACTTAGAACAACCCATTTTCAAATCTTTTGATGGTTCAATGGTATTATCTAATGGGTTATCAAGCGGAGAGAAAGAACTCTATTACAAAGCCATTTTATTTGATAAATTACGCCCGCAAAACAGCCTTATCATGATTGATGAACCGGAAACTTCTTTACATCCGACTTGGCAACAAGAAGTTTTAAAGTTATACAACAATATACCCGGAAATAATCAAGTGATTCTAGCGACTCATTCACCACACATTATTGCCTCAATTCAGCCAGATAATTTATTTATCTTACATAAGAATGAAGCGAAAAAAACGGTTGAATGTTTTAATGCCAGAAATAAAGGGTTTCATACGAAGGGAAATGAGCCAAATGACATTTTGGATGAAGTGATGAATACGCCACTCAGGGATTGGGATACTCGCAAGCGAATTAATGAAGTTATTGAACTTTTCAGAACGCAACCGGACAAAATAGATGAGCCTAAAAATAAAACGCTTATAGAATCGTTGATAAGTGATTTAGGTCGTTCCGATCCTATCATTATGCGTATTATACATAAACTCTCCATCATACAAGCCGGGAAATGAACATGCGCTATATTGATAAATCTGACTGCTGCAAAGAGTTTGAGCAATACCTCATAAATAGTCACCCCTTGGTTTGGAATGAGTTTGATGACAATATAAAATTTGATTCTTCATCAGCATTTGTATTCTGAGCAAGCTGGTTTATGTATTTACTGTCAACAGAAATTACTCCCTAAAACAGAGAAGGAAAGTAATGCACATATTCGCTCTCATATTGAGCATATTCGTCCAAGATCATCTTACGAATTTTTAACTTTTGACTATTGCAATTTGTCGGTTTCCTGTGAAGGCTTTGATTGTGAAATCCCAAAAACCAATCAGCAACCAAAGAAAGCATTTTGTGAACACCGCAAAGGTAATGAATATGATGAAGATTGTTTTTTAAATCCTATCGAAGTCAAAGATATCGAAGACTATTTTGTCTATGATGATTTAACTTTGGAAATTTTACCTAAACATAAGGAGGGTACTGAAGAATTCAAAAAAGCGAATTATATGAACAAAATATTGGATTTAAACCACAAAAAATTGATTCGCATGAGAGAAAAAGTCGTGAAAGATATAGAAAGAAATGGTCCGTATGAAAAGCATGAAAAGCAACTACCTCCTTTCTATTCTATGTTGT
Source organism: Thiomargarita sp. (assembly GCA_023143415.1). Lineage (GTDB taxonomy): Bacteria > Pseudomonadota > Gammaproteobacteria > Beggiatoales > Beggiatoaceae > QNES01. Next base: position 16,040 of record JAGLHR010000883.1, read on the forward strand.
TTCAGCTGGGATTGTTATAATGATTTCCAACACGCCAAGATTGAGCGAGCGTAGCATGGGTTAAAGTGATGGTACGCATTCCACGCTGGAGTGCTCATCGTTATACAAAAGCATTTAAGCGTTTGATTTAAATGGTTTTTTCGTA
>JAGLHR010000884.1 GCA_023143415.1 Thiomargarita sp.
TTAAAAAACTTGATAGTCGAGTGAAAATGAACATAAGTTTTAATACTTTTCGAGTGAAGAGTGACGAAAATATTTTTATGTAGGCTGCACACCCTTGTGGTTGCCCTGAGTAGTTACGCCTCGACTTGAGTTTTTTTTCAAAAAATGCGAATTAAGAGTTGAAATTTTTTTAAAAATGGAGTACATTCAAAGTTTGAGTTTTTTGAAAATAAACTGAAATCTCAAAATGAATGTTGGTAATAACATAATGATATATTTTAAAAATCAAAATTGACATAAAGTCAGTTTTGGTTTAATGATCCCCAAATATCAATGAGTCCTCCCCAAAAAAAATCCAAGCCCCAAAAAGACCCTTTTATTAAACGCGAGGCGCGAAAATATAAAAACCCTATTCCCAGCCGTGAGTTTATCATCCAGCAATTAAACACTATGGGCAAACCAATCACTTTGCCCAAAATTGCTCAATTACTCAAGCTCACCAAAAAAGAGGATTTAAATGCCCTGAACCGCCGTTTAAAAGCGATGGAACGTGATGGGCAGTTAATCCGTAATCGTCGTAAAGGTTATGGCGTGGCTAAGAAAATGGACTTAGTGCGCGGGCGCGTGATAGGGCATCCTGATGGATACGGTTTTTTAGTCCCCGATGAAGGGGGCGGAGATTTATTCTTATCCCAAAGGGAAATGCGGTGTTTAATGCACGGTGATCGTGCTTTGGTCAATATTATTAGTATTGATAATCGAGGTCGTCGTGAAGGCGCATTGGTTGAAGTACTTGAACATAATACACAAGAAGTCGTCGGTCGTTTTTTTCATAAACGGGGACAAAATGTTGCGTTTATCGAGCCAGATCATCGTCGCCTCACTCAGAATATATTGATTGAAGGACGAAAAAGGCAAGGCAAGGCGAAACAGGGTCAAATTGTTGTCGTGCGACTCTTATCGCCTCCGACAAAATATAACCCGCCCTTTGGTGAGGTTATTGAAGTGATCGGGAATAACCGCGCTCCAGGCATGGAAATTGATATTGCCATTCGCGCCCATGAGTTGCCACATAAATGGCCAGAGGAAGTTTTACAGGAAGCGGCTGAATTTACGCCAGAAATTCCAAAAAAATATCTGGCAGAATGTGAAAATATGCGCTCAATCCCTTTTGTCACCATTGACGGCGAAGATTCTTTTGATTTTGATGATGCCGTCTATTGTGAACCGCGAGGCAAAGGCTGGCTACTGCGCGTGGCGATTGCTGACGTGTCAACTTATGTCGAGATTGGCAGCGCGATAGATTTTGAGGCACAAGAACGGGCTAACTCCGTTTATTTTCCGAATAAAGTGATTCCGATGCTGCCCGAAATCTTATCTAATCAATTATGTTCGCTCAAACCCAATGTTGATCGTTTATGTCTCGTTTGTGAATTAGCGATTGATGTTTATGGACGCACCAGACGTACTCGTTTTTTTAAAGCGGTGATACGTTCATCAGCGCGTTTGACTTATACTCAAGTCGCAGAGGTGTTAGAAGGTAATGAAAATCATTTTCAATATCCGCACCTATTGCCACAGATTAATAACTTACATCAGTTATTCCAATTATTCCTTAAACGCCGTAAAAAACGTGGCGCGATTGATTTTGAAACGGTTGAACCCCGCTTTATTTTTAATCAACAGAAAAAAATTGAGCAGATTGTTCCCTCAATTCGTAATGACGCGCATAAATTGATTGAAGAAATGATGTTAGCGGCAAATGTCGCCACGGCTGAATGGTTAGCCGCACGAAATATGCCGTTATTATATCGTGTTCATGAAAGCCCTACTCAAGAAAAGTTGACTGCTTTACAGGTTTTTTTGAAAGAACAGGCTTTAAAGCTATGGGGAAAAGATAAGCCCCAAGCGAAACATTACAGTAGATTATTAGAAAAGATACATGATCGCCCTGATTTTCGCATGATTCAAACGGTTTTGCTTCGCAGTTTACAATTAGCCGTTTATCACTTTAAAAATCAAGGGCATTTTGGTTTAGCCTATCCCGCTTATACGCATTTTACGTCGCCGATACGTCGCTATCCTGACTTATTGGTACATCGTGCTATTCATTATTGTCTTGAAGAACAACCAGCGGAAGAATTTTCCTATACAACCAGTGAAATGGAACTGTTATCCGAACATTGTTCTATGGCAGAACGCCGTGCTGATGAAGCCACCCGTGATGCAATCAGTTGGCTCAAATGTGAATATATGCAAGATAAATTGGGATTTGAATTTGACGGCATGATCACGGGCGTGACAGCCTTTGGGTTATTTGTCGAATTGAAAGACACTTTTGTCGATGGTTTAGTCCATGTATCGTCACTTAAAGAGGATTATTACCATTTTGATCCCATCGGGCATCGTTTACGGGGTGAATCTAGCGGTATTGTTTACCGACTCTCAGATCGGGTGCGCGTAAAAGTGATGCGGGTTGATTTGGATGAAAAGAAGATTGATTTTGATTTGGCTTAATCCGTTTAATGCGAATGAAATTTGAAATTGAAGTACAACGCTTCAGCTTTTGAAGAAACAGGTTTTTATGGAGTTCAACTTTAATAACTTTACCCTCGTTCCCAATTTGGAGCTTGGGAACGAGGGGGAAAAATTTACCGTTCGCTAAATCTCAATGCCATTAAGTTAAGGGCAGACACACAGGTCTGCCCCTACCAATCTTCGAGGCGAAAGTTTTTTGAAGAAAAACTTTCGCCTCGAAACATATTCAGGGGTTGTAGGGGCGAACCTGCGTGTTCGCCATGGCTTAACTTAATGGCATTAACTCGGGCCGACTGGGAACAAGAAAACTTGAACATCAAGTATTAATGAGTTGTACTGAATAATACCGGTAAATTACGATGAATTCTAATCAATTAAATTGTTATGATGTCGGCAGATATTTTCTGGCCCAAATAGACGAACAAGCTGGCGATCTCATATCAAATATGAAATTGCAAAAATTAGTCTATTACGCTCAGGGAGTTAGTTTAGCTTTAAATAATCGTCCATTATTTTCTGAATCGCTTGAGGCATGGACTTATGGTCCGGTTGTTCCTGAATTATTCCATATCTACAAACGCTATGAAACTGGCGCGATCCCACCCCCACACGATATGGATTTTTCCCTTTATGATTCAGAAACACGCGAATTATTAGATGAAGTTTATGCGGTTTTTGGTCAATTTTCAGCTTGGATGTTATCCAATATGACGAATGATGAGCCGCCCTATAAGAATACCCCTGCAGGGCAGAAAATTTCGTCTGAAAGCTTACGCGACTATTTCAAAAAACAGGTGGTTGCTTAACGATGGGTCAAGTTAAAAAACAAAAACGAAATCAACTAACTAGCACCAAGGTTAGTTTTTCAACCCAACATGAGCATCCCATTTTTTGCCTCAAGTATTTGGATAGAAACGATTATTCTCTGAGAGCATGTACTAAAGAAGAAAAAGCCGCCTTTGCTGATACGTTGGATCGATTAAGCCAACTCACTTGGGCTGAAATTTCCAAATCACATCGACATGGTTTAGGTTATGAGAAAATTGCTATAAATAGTATTCGTGCGACTATTCCTAGACATATCAAAAAGGATGATATTATTTTTATTGCCTTCCTATGGTAAAGCACCAATGGTTGGTTATAGAAAGAACGCTATTTTTCACCTTCTTTGGATTGATCGCGATTTTACACTTTATCAACATAGTTAGCTGATTAACTGATGTGACGCAAAGCTATTCTATCCCCTCGTTCCCAAGCTCTAGCTCTCATCGTTATACATAAGTCAAAATGTCATAAAATGTAGCGGTTCGGTGGGTTTCGCTCTCGCT
>JAGLHR010000885.1 GCA_023143415.1 Thiomargarita sp.
TATTGTTTGGAGTAACGAGAAAACTGGCGAGCTGATCGAGTTTAATATGATTAAAACGTTGGATTTCCAGTAGTCAGTTCAACCGACTGGCTTTACTAAAGTTGGTACAAATAAACAGAGGCACCGGGCTGCACGTTTTCATCTATTCGTACCCCCTTTGTATCAAGATAATTTAGAAAAAGGCTCCTCTCATGCTCACCAATATGAGAAAAAACAAACCACACTCTGCCACGATTTTGCAATTTTTCTAACTCAGGTTGCACTTGATAAAAGTTTCCTGAAATACCCAATATACATTGAGTTTTATCTACTGAAACGGGTTTAAATCCCTGCTGGCTACGAAAATAATCGATCTCTCTGGTAAAGTCGCTTTTCTGTTGATGCGTGACAATATGACAATCATTATAATTAAAGTTGTAATTGCTGGCATAATATCTAAACGCCGGTTCAACCCACTGATACAGATAAAGCGTGTCAGTCGTTTGCACATTTTTTTGTAGATATTCAAAAACGGGCTTGGTTTCTTGACGAAGTTGAAGAGAATAAATAGGGTAATTGACAACAGCGGCAAATAAAATGACTTGAACGGCAACCGTCACATAAGAGGATTTATAGCTTAATAGTTTAACCTGAATTTGTATCACCGCTTCCGCAATGATAAGGTACATGGCAGGAACTAAAAACAGTATCATCCTATCAGCAAAGGGATATTTCTCAAAATAGGAAGTGGCAAGAACGACAACAAACGGCATCGTCAATAAAAATAAGGTGCCCTTTCGATGAGCTAACAGGGTAATACAACCCACTAAAAATAAGCCCGCAGCAACTGCAAAGATTCCCAAACTCGCCGGATATTCAAACATTTTGAGGTATTTATCGTATAACCACTGTATTCCTTCCATTGAAAATGGCGATGGCATAAAGGTATCCCAGCCTTTCCATAAATGAAGCAAATATTCACCAATAGGTGACGTTTCAAGCCCACCTCCCATTGTAAAAAAGTACATGGCTAAAAAACTGAGTAACCAGACGAAAGAAACGATGGCAAAAATAATCATTTGTTGCCATTCTTTGTTAAGTCCATTCCAAAGCATGAAGTAGCTACCAATCGTTGCCAAAATAAAAGCCGCAGGGTGAGAAAACCAAACCGCTAATGCACCTAAGATAGCCAGTAACAATAATCGTTGGAGGCTCAAACTGTGTGTTTGTATATAAGTCACTAACAGAAATAAAGCAATGGTTATTGTGACATCACTTGAATATTGTTTAAATTCTGAACTATAGAAAATTAAGCTATCTGAAATGACAAAGAGAAAGAGTGCTAAGGGGACAGCCGCGTTTGAAATATAGGCTTTCGCCATATAATAAAAGAGCAATAAGGAAGTAATCCCACAAATAAATGAAAATAATCTCAGAATAAAATCGCTATTCCCAAACAATGTGATAGACAATTTAGCCATTATAAGGAAGCCGGGAGGAGTAATAATACTATGGCTATAATCTAAAGGCGGTTGTAATAGTTCCCAAAGTGTTTTATCAATAAAGTTAACCGCAATAAACGCTTCATCTAACCATAAAGAACGGTTGAAAAGATACTGATCCAGACGTAAAATAATACCCAAGGCGATGATTAACCAAGGTAGCCAACGCCAAAAAATGGGTTTGATATTGAGATTCATTTGAATAAGGCTTATTTCCAGTTTTAAGAGGTTTGAATTGTAAAATGATTTCGCCTGCTTTGTCAAGCAACTGTTCATGGAAATCTATTGCTATCCTAATCACACAAATCACAGTTTAAATCTCTTGATATAAAATGTATTTCATAGTATTATCGCGTTTACTATTAAATACATTTCATACTAAAAGCGATATAATGACACAGATATTATCTAAATTATCTAAAAGATTTCTCTCTAAAAAATCTTTGTCTTTTAAAAGGTTTCTCTTTAATGAGATAGATTTTAAAGCACGAATAATTGGTATTAAAGGTGGGCGAGGTTCTGGCAAAACCACTCTTTTACATCAATATGCTAAAAGTACCAAATATAAACCCTCTAAAATTCTCTATATTTCTTGTGATCATCCGGCTATGATTGGAGAGCAGCTTTATAAAATTGCTGATGAATTTTATGCTTATGGCGGTAAACTATTGATTTTAGATGAAATTCATAAAATAAAAAAATTTGCATCACATATTAAAGCGATGTATGACTTTACGGAATTACAAGTGATATTCTCAGGTTCTTCTGCTATGAAGATAGAGCATGAATTAGGTGATTTGTCTAGGAGAGCTTTAGTTTATGATATGCCGGTTCTTTCATTTCGCGAATTTTTAGCCATTAAAAATATTGCCCATTTGCCCTCTTATGCATTTAAACAAATTATTTCAAATCATGAAGATATCGTTGTCGATATTCTTAGTCAAATTAAACCATTGGAATGGTTTGGTGACTATTTAGAATCTGGTGCTTATCCTTTTTTTAAAGAGAGTATCTCTGGATATGGTAATAGATTATTAGAAGTCGTCAATATGACTATAGATAGTGATTTAGCATCACTGTTTCATATTCAAACTGATAAACTTGATACGCTCAAAAAAGTGCTTTATATGCTTTGTTGCACTTCACCTTATGAAATTAATAAATCTAAGCTGTCAGGAGAAACGGGAGTTGCTTGGGCAACACTATCTAAGTATATTACTTATATGGATAAGGGTAGTTTAGTTCATCTGATACGAGGTAGTAAAGGACATAAAACTTTACAAACTCCAAATAAAATTTTACTTGACAATCCTAATCTATTTTCTATACTTTGTGCTAAACCAGATAAAGGGGCAATTAGAGAAAGTTTTTTTGTATCTCAACTCCGACAAAAACATCAACTTCACTATCACCATCAAGGTGATTTTTTGATTGATGAGAAAGTCATTATAGAAGTGGGGGGTCAATCAAAAGATATGAAGCAAATAAAAGATTTAGAGAATGCTTATCTTGCCATTGATAATATTGAATCTGGTTACAAGAATGTCATTCCATTATGGTTGTTTGGTTTTTTGTATTAAACACCGATTCCCACAAGTGTTTTAATCGTTATATCACCAACTTAAAGTATTATCTTTCTAAACCAGGTAATAATTTAGGAACGTGCATGAAATAAGTTCCACCACTTTAGGGTAACCACAAGGGATTACCCCTACAATATCTCAATTGATGTAGGCTGCACTATGGTTGCCCCATTTCATGCACGTTCCTTATACTTGGTTTAAGCGTCGTCTATTCAATCGGGAAACGCTATATTAACGCTATACTTTCACCGCTTTTGGAGCGTGAGAACAAGACAAATCCTGTTGTCGCTCTTCTAACCGCTTGAGTACCAACTGAATATGCATACGCAAACCGTAAAATTCTCCCATGTAAGAAAGCGGTACAGAAACCTGCCCAATAAGCTCTTTTTGCAGAGATTTCATTCGTTGTATTTCCGCTTGAATCGTTTCAAACTCAGCAGTTCCATCAATTTTGCTGTCAATTTCACGCAAGATTCCATACCAGCGAAAAATTTTGAAGCGGATGCTCCAGCGATATAACGGAAAAGCACCCTTCAATAAGGGAATGAATATCGCAATCAAGGGTATCAACATGATTTTCAACCGATCCAATGCACTGGCTAACCAAAGCGGGAAGATGCTTTGCAGCCAACTTGGTCCCTGTTCCAAATAATGATGGGCATTTTGATTCATGGGAAACTCAATAAATTGGGTAGAAGGAAACTGCCCTTCTTTTTCAAGCATTCCACCCGCTTTATGCACTTGAATTACTGTATTGAGTAACAGGTAAACAATATCATCATGTAAATCATCACGAGCAACGAGACTGGCTGTGGCTGCTAATAATGTTTTATCCTCTCCCGGAATATTCTTTTCCAAGTCAATCATGCCCTCACCGATTTTGACATCGGTTAAAAAAGAATAGCGGCTGCTATAAGCGAGATGGCGTTTAAAATTGAACAGTTCAAATTCTTGATTTATCAGCAATTCAAGGATAATTTTGCTTTGAGGAGACATCACAAAAAAGGCTGCATCAATCTTGCCAGTCGCCAACTGTTGAGCGGCTTCCTTTGAAGAAAGCCCGAAAAAATGGCTATTATCTGGCATAACTTGATTGTCCTGTAGCAATTGTACTGCGATTGGTCGCGTACCACTACCTTCTTCACCTACCGCGATACGCTTACCACGAAGATCAAATAGATATTCAACAGATAACGCTTTACGGTAAAAAACCCATATCGGTTCATAAAACAGGCTACCCAAAGACTGTAACCCTTCAGAAGGTACTGCTTTACCCGTGCCACCTTGAACAATACCAACCGAAACTTCTCCAGATTTAAGCTGCTTTAGCACTTCAATTGAGCCAGCCGTCGGTTGAATATTCAACTGAAATTCTTCAGCTTTGAGCCGCTTTTGATATTCTACAGCAAACGTATGATAGCCCCCACCTTTTCTGCCAGTCGCTATGCGAATTTCGTCAGGGGGTGGCGGTTCAACAAATTGGTAAGCGATAATAAAACTGACGGAGAGAACAGCGACGATAATTAACCAGATTTTACAAGAATCACATTTCATAAAGGTTCCTTTTAAGTTAAATAGGAGTCCATTCTAGGCTAAAGTTTTTCTTCAAAAAACTTTAGCCTAGAATACTTCCGCTTTGGGCTTTTGGATATCAACTAAAAAATAGTAACTACTCAGCCGTTGTTAGCCTTGAAATAAATTTCAAGGCTGAGTAGTTATAAAAAATAATAGGAAATGATAACATTTTTTTGCCATCTTTACTCAATGATCAAGTTTTTAGTCTTCCAAGAATAACTACAAGGATTGTATATAAAAAGGGATTAAAAACGCTAACGACAATGATTGTATATAAGATTCGAGTCGAAGCTAAAGTTTTTTCTTTCAAAAAACTTTAGCCTCGAATGGATTAAAACCGAGTATAACCTCGAATCTTGTCTCCAACCCTATCGTTATTGTTTTTTTTGTAATCCTTTTTTATATACAATCCTTGTAGTTATTGTTTTGGGTAACGAGAAAACTTGATCATCAAGTGTAAACAAATAAAAAACAAAGCTGAAGCGTTGAACTCCAAAAAACACCCAAAGCTGAAGCGTTGGACTCCAAAAAATACCCAAAGCTAAAGCGTTGGACTCCAAAATTCTAGTGCAGAGTAATCGTACCCATATTGGAATAGTCACTGTAGCAATTACCCTTATAGGCGCGTACTGCCACATAAAAATTGTGAGGGGTAAACGCTTTTAATAGGCTTAAATCCTTGCTGAAATGGGTATTTTTGCCCAGATCAATACTTTCAATATTATCTAAAGTGATAGAACTAAAAGGGTTAGAGTAAGGGGCATAATAAAATTGATAGCCATCTGCCATCACATCATCCCAAGAAACGATGACGTTCTTTTCATCTATAGTCACTTCTAAATGTGGCGAATCAGGAATATCCGCCGTTTCACAGATAGATTCCGTGATAAATGACTGAAAAGAGGATACGCGGCTATAAACCCCATAATAGTTGGGTAAAGCGCAGCCTTCTCCCCAACTCACAATGCCGACTTGTTGCCAGCCTGTGTTACTTTTTACAAGAAGCGGTCCTCCACTATCTCCCACACAAGCATCCGTGCCGCCGTCTGTAAAACCTGCACAAAGCATGGTTTTTTTGACATCGCCAGTATACGAAATCGGCGCGTTGCATTGGGCATTTGAAACAATGGGTACAGTCGTTTGTTGCAAGTAATCGGCATAGCCGGGATCATAAGAAGTCGTCATTGTCGCGCCCCACCCTATCACAGTCGCTTGCTGACCGGCTTGGGTTAAAACGTTGTAACTTTCAGCAAGTCGTATAACCTGTTGTGTAGAAGGTGTCTGGAGTTCTAACAAGGCAATATCTGACCCGGGCATTTCCTGATTATAATTATAATTCGGGTGCCTGATAATTCGCTTAATTCCAATGGTTTCCCCATTTTTAGTCAGATCGTTTGCACCCAAGAAAACTTTGATGTTATAAGTTGTTTCCCCTTCGGTACAATGTGCCGCTGTCAATATCCAAGAAGGATGGATTAATGTCCCACCACAAAATTGTCCCTTAACAGGGGCAAGTTCTTGAGAGACAATCGCAGCCATCCAAGACCAATCACCAGGTTTAGCCCGATTGCCACCAATAATTCGAGGAGTCGCCAATAGGCTCGTTTGCACCAGCATAAGACAAATAAAAGAGAAAAGAGATAAGAAACGCATGTTTTACCCCCAATAGTAATGGGCGGCGATGCCAGCAAAAATTGCTGCACCAAACCAGTGATTATTTAAAAAAGCTTGAAAACACCGTTGCGGATGACGATCTTTAATGAGCCATAGTTGATAAATGGCCAAACCTGCAGCAACGAGCAATCCAAGATGATATAGGAAACCTAAATGTTGTCCTATCCATAATAATAGTAGTAAAACAGCAATAAGTAAACTGGCAATAATCGCTTTATCCGCTTTACCAAACAAAATAGCGGTGGATTTAACCCCAATCACTAAATCCTCTTCGCGATCTACCATGGCATACATCGTGTCATAAGCGACTGTCCATAGTATATTTGTGAGAAATAACCACCATACGATTGAGGGTAAACTGTTGGTTTGAGCAGCAAAAGCCATTGGGATTGACCAACCAAAGGCGATTCCTAAATAAACTTGAGGCCAATGGGTATAACGTTTCATAAAGGGATAACTGGCTGCCAATAGGAGAGCGACGATGGATAGGATAATCGTCAATTTATTCATTAATAAGACTAGCCCGAAAGCCAATAGACATAAAATGACAAATAAAATTAATGCTTCACGTTCACTCACGCTTCCTGTCGCGATGGGGCGATCACGGGTGCGATGCACATGCGGATCAATGTGGCGATCAGCATAGTCATTAATAACGCAACCTGCTGAACGCATTAAAATAACACCTAATACAAATACGATGGTCACTAAAACATCAGGATAGCCACGCCCTGCAATCCACAAAGCCCAAAGAGTGGGCCAAAGTAAAAGAAAAATCCCAATGGGACGATGTAGGCGCATTAATAGTGCATATTGATATAGACGTTTCATAATGATGAATTGTGAATGATGAATTGTGAATGATGAATGATTTCGAGGTTTGAGTTTTTCTTCAAAAAACTCAAACCTCGAATGCTTCAGCTTTGTCGATTGGAGTAC
>JAGLHR010000886.1 GCA_023143415.1 Thiomargarita sp.
TTAGAAACACCCTGCGTAACATCAGATATTAAATGGTATGGAGAAAAACGGCGTTTACAATATTCCTTCGAGTGGGATGGGAGCGAAAAGGCTTTTGAACAGGAATTTGCTAATGGATTACTGGAAATCAGTGCGTCTCAACCGCTGATGATGCGTGCTTATGTCAAACCGTTCGATTTACCTGAAGAAGAAATAGCACAGCCCCCATTGCTAATAACAACGACATTGGTACAGAAAGGTCAACCTGTGGATTATGAAATTAACCATAATGATCAGCAAGCGACACCGGTGCGCGTCAACATTCAACGATCAATGGTTCGGACAGTTTTTTCTCGCCCAAAACAATATTTTATAAGAGCTTGATTTTATTGATTTTAATTTAATTAAAGTTAGCTTATCGTTTGAGTTGAAATTAATTCTTTTTTGGAAAAACAAACCATGAGCGGCGCCAAGTTCAGGCTATAAAAAACTGTCCGAACCATTGGTTATAGAAGTGCATAAAGTCCACCCGATTTAGTCACTACTAATCCGCGCAATTCAAGCATTAACAGCATAGAAGACACTTCCCCTGCTGTTAATTCACTTTGTTCAACTAAATTGTCAATAGAAATGGGACCTGCCTTTAAATACGCCAATAAACGATTCTCATCATCTGAGTTCTCTGCCAGTTGAGAGGCAGACAGTTCATGAGGCTTTATTGAACGATTCTCATCATCTGAGTTCTGTGGCTGTTGAGAGGCGGGCAGTTCATCAGGTTTTGTTGGAGAAACTGGAAGGGTTGGCTTGGCGAAAAACTGAGTTCGAGGTTCAAGTTTTTTCGGTAAAAAACTTGTTTCAACTTTAGTTTGGGCTGTAAAATGGCGATGAATTTGCAACTCTTCAAGAATATCAGCGGCACTTTCTACCAATTTAGCCCCTTTTTTAATTAACTGATGGCAACCTTTTACCAACGGATTATGAATAGAACCGGGTATCGCAAATAATTCACGCCCCTGCTTAATAGTATGTTGTGCGGCATATAAGGCACCGCTACGTTCTGGGGCTTCAATAACCAATGTACCTAAACATAACCCACTCACTACACGACTACGAATCGGAAAATGGCTGCGTCGAATAGCGACATCCAAAGGCCATTCTGACACTAAAGCCCCAGTTTCTACAATTTTATAAGCCAATTCACGATGTTGAGGGGGATAAATGCGATCTAATCCTGTTCCTGCAACAGCGATAGTTTTACCTGAACCTGCTAATGCCCCCCAATGGCTTGCGCCGTCAATGCCCAACGCCATACCACTGGTAATGGTGAGACCCTGATGAGACAAATATTCGGCAAACTCTCTCGCTGTCTGTGCACCTTCGTTAGTCGGTTTACGTGTTCCTACGATAGCAATTTGTTGACTAGACAATAATGTATTATCGCCACGCACAAATAATATCGGGGGTGGATCAGCAATTTCACGCAAAAGCGGTGGATAATCTGGATGAATAAAAGTCAATAAATGATTATTGGGTTCTGCTAACCATTTTAATTCTTTTTCAACAGCATACCAATCTGGTGCTTGCAAATAATTACACAATTTTTCATTTAATTTCAATGCGTTCCATTCAGATTGACTCGCTTCAAAGACGTTGCGCGGACTCCCAAAATGTGTGATGAGACGCATAAATTTTACGGCTCCCACGCCTGGGGCACGCCTTAAAGCTAACCAGTATTCTTCTTCGATCCGTTGTATGGATTTTGACATAGTGATATTCTGTATGCTTAACTTAAATAATGACGGGAATTGGAATTATCATCTCTACATCCCAAACTTTAATCAACAAAAGGTTTTTTCATCATGCGAACTTATCCTTATTACTTATGTTTATTATTCTGTTGCAATCTCTCTCCAGCGTTTGCTGATCAACAAACCACCGCGATTGTCAAAGCGGCTATTGACTACTGGCGTGATAAGTCCTCTTATTCCGTATCAGATATGACTATCCACCGCCCAGATTGGCAACGCACGATGACACTAGAAGTATGGACACAAGGTTTGAAAGATTCCTTAGTACGGGTGATTAGCCCCAAAAAAGATAAGGGTAATGCCACCTTAACGAAAAATGACAAAATGTGGACTTTTTCGCCCAAAACTAACCGTGTTATCAAAATTCCATCCAGTATGATGAACCAAAGTTGGATGGGTTCGGATTTTTCCAACAACGATGTCGCTAGGGCGGATGATTTACTCAAATACTACACGCACACCCTCAAAGGGACTGAAACCCACGAAGAGCAAACTGTGTTTGTTATCGAATCCGTGCCTTTTGAAGACGCGCCCGTTGTTTGGGGTAAGGAAGTAATCAAAATTCGTGCAGACTATATTGTCTTGGAACACGCTTTTTATGATCAAGATAATGTGTTGGTTAAAAAAATGGATACGCGGGAAATTAAAAAAATGGGGGGGAAAGTCATTGCAACGGTGCAACGTATGCAGAAAATGGAAGAACCTGATGAATGGACAGAAATTGTGGTTAAAGAGGCTCAATTTAAAATCAACGTTTCTGAACGCACATTTACTAAATCTTATTTGCGTAATCCGCGATTTTAAAGATGTCCAAAGTTGAAGCGTTGAACTCAAAAAAATCGTTTTTAATAGGAATACAACGCTTTAGCTTTGTCAGGAATACATTTGAGGTTTTAGTTTTTCTTTAAAAAACTAAAACCTCGAATGCTTTAGCTTTGTACTCACCTATATCTACTCTCTCCGCACTGCCAACAAGTCGTAAATTGCCCTTCTAATTTTTCTCCGCATCGACTACATTTCCAAACGGGATAGCTTTTTTCATCAAGCACTTCTATTTTTTCTAACAGTTCCAAGGCACTATGATATGTTTTATCATCTTTAATCCAAAGTTCTAGCCAACATTCATGAGGTGGAAGTTCACCAATGGCACCTGCTAAAAATTCATTTTTGATGAAACAAGTGATATTATAGCTTTCCAGAACATTTTTAAAATGAAAAACCATGAGCCGATCTGGTGAAGTATAAATTTTTTTCATCGGAATAAACGCTTCGTTTTAAACTTATAATCTGATGTTACGCACTATGTTTC
>JAGLHR010000887.1 GCA_023143415.1 Thiomargarita sp.
TCGAAGAGGTTTCCGTTTTTTGAAGCGGAAACATCGAATACCTGACAGGTTTTAAAAACCTGTCAGGTTTGAAGCAATGTTGTAGAAGTGATTTTGTACACGTTCCTAACATTTGTTTAACAACAGGGGTTTGCAAATGAAACAACCATTTTTACGCAGATTATATTTTTTATGCCTTATAACCGGTGTACTCAGTAGCTGTGGAAGAAATATCCAAGATAATAAACCTGCTGATGAAGCCGCTAAAATCAATTTACAATTAGGCGTAGAATATATGCGGCGCGAAAAACACGATATCGCACTCAATAAATTCCAAAAAGCACTGATGTTAGACAATAACTATGCAGATGCTCATAATGCGATTGCTGTTTTGTATGAACGCTTGAAGCTAGATAATGAAGCAAAGCAGCATTATCAAAAAGCCTTGACACTCAAGCCAAAGGATTCGGATACTCACAATAATTATGGTCAATTTTTATGTCGGCATAAACAATGGAAAGAAGCTGAAAAACATTTTCTAATCGCATTGGAAAATCCTGTTTATAGAAGTCCTGAAATTCCTTACACTAATGCGGGCTTATGTTTACGCAGCATAAATTCCACTAAAGCCGAAGAGTACTTACGCCAAGCATTACAAAAAAATCCTAATTTTCCAAGAGCACTATATCAGATGGCTGATTTAAGCTATAATCAAGAACGTTATGTGCAAGCACAACGATATTTACAACGATATATAGAAATCGCCAAACACACTTCTAAAACATTATTGTTAGGCATTCGTATTGAAGATGCGCTCAATAATGGAAGTGAAACAGCACGCTATGCGTCAATGCTACGTAAAAATTTTCCAGATGCTTCAGAAACCCAGTTAATCAATCAATTGGAAAAACAACAATAAATCATATTCAATAAGAGGTTTATATGAACGAAAAAACACCCATTTCCCATCTTAATGATGAAGGCGATGACACTTCAAATTCCAAAGAAGACAGTGAAAAAATATCCGTTGCCCAAGAAGGCGAAGATAACATCAACGACTCTGAAACGCCTAAAGTCAGCAACCAGAAAGAGACAAACGACTCTGAAACGCCTAAAGTCAGCGACAAGAAAGAGACAGAAGTGACTGATGTCATAGACGGCGAGAAGTCTCCTGGTAGCATTTTGCGTCAAGCGCGTGAGAAAGGCAATATGTCAATAAAACATATCTCAGATAGGCTTTTCCTCGACAAACATGTGATTCAAGCACTTGAAGACGATAATTACGAAGGATTGCCTCCCCCCATTTTTGTTCGTGGTTATCTGCGTAATTACGCAAAGGTGCTAGATATTCCAGAAGAAAATATACTCGCCGTTTTGGATCAAAATGAAAACACATCGACACCATCCATCACGAAAAATCCGTTAACTCCAAATAAACAAACAAGCAGTAACGATTTATGGCATTCCGTTTCAACAGTTGTCGTTATCGTGACCTTGATGATTTTGATGGCATTATGGCAATTCTATCCAAGCAGTGATGATATTTCATCCGAAACGCCAGGTGCCATCAACTCCGATAATGAGTCATGGCCTTCAGACCTTGATAACACGGAAATTAATGCAGAAATCAATACAGTTGATGAAACTGCCATTAAACCAGCAGCGGATAATGCTTCCACAACGACAGTAACCACAACGACGGTACAATCACCCCCCGCTGTTATCACTGTGATTCAACAAACGGAGAATACTCCTGCCCAAGTTTCGCCTGTTCTTGTTAATGAGGAGAAAACGATACTGCTGCATTTTAAAAAGAGAGTATGGATGAGGGTAACCGATAAAACGGGTAAGCAACTGTATGAAGGCATTAGCAAAGCGGATAAAGCCTTATCTTTAGAAGGCTTACCACCGTTTAATATCAAAGTAGGTAATTCAGGTGTAGATATTGAATACCAGGGCGAAATCAAGAACATAAGAAACTACCCCAAAGAAAATAAATCTTATATCATTGGTGCGGTTAGCACTGGAGAGTAGCAATAAAGAATGAGGATTTAAGTACTGAAGCATAAGTTTTCCCCTCGTTCCCAAGCTCCAGCTCTCATCGTTAGTCATAAATATTTAAGTATTTGATTTAAATGAT
>JAGLHR010000888.1 GCA_023143415.1 Thiomargarita sp.
TAAAAAGGGATTAAAAACTAACTACAAGGATTGTATATAAAAAGGGATTAAAAACGAGCATCGATCCAATCCTTTCTGATATACAATCCTTGTAGTTATTGGGGTAACGAGAAAACTTGATGATCGAGTATAAAGAATAATAATTAAATTATAAAATAATTAATTAAAAATAATAAAATATAACTAAAATTTTCAGAGATTTTATTCGCTGCTCAGAAACCAAGTTTTTTGAAAAAATTCGGTTTCTAAGATACCCGATTCATCATTCATCATTCACCATTCGAGGCGAAAGTTTTTTTAAAGAAAAAACTTTCGCCTCGAAACCATTCCAGTCGTTACCTATTTTTATTAAAAACTGTTAAACTGACATTTGGTATTTTAACTTTTTACAGGAAAAATTTTATGCAATCCACTTTAAAAACGCTCTCTATTGGTTTAGTGATGACGGGCAGTCTATTTATTGGCAATGTCGCAACGGCGGCTGATGATGGGAAAGCACTTTACACCGCAAAACTGTGTATGACTTGTCACGGTGCAAAAGGTAATGTACCGATTATGCCACTATACCCAAAAATAACAGGGCAAAGTGATGTCTATTTACTTCAACAGATGAAAGACATTCGGGATGGCAAACGTACTAATGGTATGAGTGCTGCGATGAAAGCATTGACGGCTAAAGTCACTGATGACGAATTTAAAGCGATTGCAAAGTGGCTCGCATCACTCAAATCCAAATAAACCTTTTCGAGGTTAAAGTCTTTTGAAAAAAAACTTTAGCCTCGCAGACATTGAGAAACCCAGTTTTTTGACAAACCTGGGTTTCTCTTCACAGACGAGTTAAACGACATGAAGAAAAAACGACTATTTTTCAGTAGGTTACTTTGCAAGAGTTCTCTGATATTGGCATTATGCTCATTTCCATTGAGCTACTCTTTTGCATTAACCTGTAGTGATTCTGAATCCCTCAAAACCTTTATGGAAAAGGGAGATTATAGAGGAGCCCTACAAAACATGGATACTTGTTTAAGTGTCCAAAAGCAACCGTCACAAGATGATCAGAATCTGTTTAATGATTTGATTAAACAGGTTTTAAGCGCAAATGATTCGATTTCATTTAACGATGGCTATCGAAATTTTCAGGCGGTACTTAAAATACGTCTGCTGAATAACTTGAAGTTCAAGTTGAAAAGCGATTTTGAAAAACATCCAAAAAAGGATGCTAAGTTATTCTCGAAGGTGCGTGATAAGGGGGAAAAGTATTATTTTTACTATGATACGGGGCGAATGCTCTCTTATTCACGGGGCATTGCACTCACCGATCAGTCGCTTCTTTGGAAAAACATGACAGGTAAACCCCATCGTTTCGCTTTTAATGAGATTAAAAGCATCAAGCTCGTTTATAAACGGGGTTTATCCTTGACAGGCTGGCAACTTATTGTTAATAACGACAAAAAAAATAATGTTCGATTATCGAAGATGTCAGATAACACGATCATTCCTTTTGTCTCGGCGATGATTTATTTCATCAACATCAATCAAACGTCGTCTGATAAGGTGCAATTCATCGTAGATGAAAGAGAGATGGGTATTTTAGCCGGTTGGGTGACTTTGTGTAGCGAAAAACATGTTGTTCAGGGCAATCCCATCAAAGAGTTACAATTACTGGAAGCCTGTTTTTCTACTTATGGCAAAGGCTTTAGCTTATCACAAACAGATAACGAGTTGTTAAAGAAATTAACGACACAGATTTTTAAAAAATCTGAATCTGAAGAGTTTTATAAAAAATCTGATCTTTCCCTTGCGGAAGGATATAACAACTTCAAAGTGGTGCTTTCCACCCATTTTTTTAGTAAGCTGAAATTGAAGTTCAAAAATAATTTGGGCGAGGATAATCTTTTTAAAGCCGTTCATCAACCAGAAGAAAGTGATTACTTTTATTTTGACACCGGAAAAATGGTTTCTGCCTCAAGGGGATTGCTACTCACAGATAAGGCGATTATTTGGAAAAACTTACTGGGTACCTCAATCAGTTGGAAAAAATTAACGGGTTCAGCCAGCCGATTAGCCTTCGATAAAATTTCCAATGTAACATTAGTGCATGAAGTGAGCATTAAATCGGTTAAGGGCTGGAAACTCAGATTAAATCAAAACAAAGATTATGAAATCGTTTTGTCCAAATTATCTGATGAAAATGTGGAATTATTTGCATCAGCGTTTGTTTATTTTATCAACATCGCTTCAAATGCAAACTTAACATTAGAAATTCCGGCTAAGACTCAAGATGTTTTAACAAAGAGCTTTTTGGAAAGACATCCTAAAATTAAGTCAATGACTGATTCTGTGTTTGGCCTATTTTCTTCAAAAGACGCTAAAGACGATTAAACATTGACTTAGAACTCTGAAGTTTCCAAAACTTCAGAACAAAGGAGGATGTTGAGTCAGTAGAAATCCGATTTTTTCAAAAAATCGGATTTCTTGAATTTTCTGATTTCTTGAACTTAAAGTATTTTCGTTTATTTCGTCAATTCGTTGAACTCGTTTATTATAAGACGATATTATGTCAAGCACCTGTTTTTTTTGCAACCTAGACGATATTATTTCACAAAATAATTTAGTCCTCACTATCAGAGATGCTTATCCAATTTCACAAGGGCATACTTTGATTATTCCCAAACGTCATATCGCCTCTTTTTTTGAAGCAACTCAAGAAGAACAAATCGCACTTTTACAGGCACTACAAGTTGCCAAAAAAGAGTTGAGCCAACAATATGCCCCTGATGGCTACAATATTGGAATTAATGATGGTATCGCCGCCGGGCAAACAGTAATGCATTTACATATTCACCTTATTCCACGTTATAAGAACGACTGCCCTGATCCACGCGGTGGTGTGCGGTGGATATTTCCTCAAAAAGCGGTTTATTGGAAAGACTAATCCGAAACCAACCCCCCTTTTTTAAACGCGATTTTGTAAATCATTGATTTAAAATGAAATATATATTTTTAAAACGAAAAAATCTTAAAAATCAATGAGATTTTTTGTAGGGTGGGCAAGGTTCTTTTCGTGCAACGGCATTTTGCTTACCATATCTGTGGGCAACCACGTTGCCCACCCTACAAAATACTTTATTCACAATACTTAACAAAGGCTCAATTTCTATGCCATTAGAAAGCTTTGGCGAAGAACAAATTTATAACTTTGAACGTATCGGCAGTTTTGGAAGATTTTACAGTGGCGAATCTTTTCCCATTGAATATATTATGACCAGTTTCAGAGCCGCAGAATTATCCGAACTCACCTTTGCTAGAGACATTCGTCCCGATAAGATTGATTTTGAACTCCTGATGCAACGCGATATTGATGAAGAACGAGTGCGTATTGAGATGGAACCTTACTTAAATCCTAATACTAAAAAAATCACACTAACCGAAATTCGTTCCCGCTCCGTATTCTTTCCACCACTATTAGCAGCCATTGTGCCTACAAAAGGCAAAACAATGGAAGCCTATTATACTGACGAAAAAAATGATCTGACACTCAATAAAAGTAATAACAAAGAACTTGTCTCCAGAGAATGGCCCGGTTTATTTAAAATGACCTATTTTTCCAGCAACAAAAGGCATGCCCATCGTATCCAGATCAACAAAGGGGACAAAACGACAGAAATCGGGGTGCAATGTGAACCTGTACAATTAGAAATTCGTATTGCTAAGGGAAATCAATATGGCACAAAACTCATTATCATTGACGGACAACACCGATTATTCACCCTAAAACAAGTTTATGATAAAAACCCCGAATTACTTGAACATCTTGGAGTCCCCGTTTGCATTTTATTCGCACCGAACGCAACCGTTCAAAAAAATCAAGAAAATGCACCGCATAGGATTCCTACTGTACCTGAAGTGTTTCGCCACCTCTTCGTCGATGTGAATAATACCGCTAAACAAGTTGGTGGGCATTTCAATATCCTACTCTCTGATGATACGATTGGTAGTATTGTCTGTCGCAAGTTTTGTGATTACGTGCTTAATCAACGCGGTACAGAAGGTTTAGCGGTTATTGAGTGGAATACGAAAACAAAAACGGATTCTGCTAAAATCACTCGCGCCTACTCTAATACGACGATTGGGATTATTGACAAAGCATTAGATGAGAGCATTGGCAACCGGAAACGGTTAATGGAATACCTTTTGAACTTAGAAGAGGTCAAAGACGCACTTTATCCCAATGGGAATGATGAAATGGCACCCGATTATCCCATCGTCAAATGGGGAAAATTTGCCCTCGGTCAAAAAAATATTATTGAAGCCCAAGTTAAAAAATACCTCATTCCCTGTCTTGAACAGATATTTTTCTGCACAATAGAATTTGCAACGGCTTTTGAAATTTTCCGTAACGAATTGAATCAGATAAAGAAATTAGCCAATAGCGAACAGCAGGAGGCTTTAGATGCACGGCAAGTTATCAATCAAATCATTGATTATATGCCAATTGGTGAAGGAAAATCCTTTGAAAGTGCACGTATTGTTTATCGGAATTTTGATTTAACGGTGAAAAAGGAAAAAGACAAAAAAATCTCTCCCATGATCCAATACGCCCTTTTTCAAAGAGCTATTTTTGAAGCATGGGCGCAATTTTTAGATATTTCCCGCAACTTTATATCAGATTCCCGCAACGCGACTAAAGGTTTTATCAAATTATTAGATATAGCACTGATTGAACAAGGACAATTTTTTATATTTGATCAACTCTATATGCAGCATACGGTTTTTTCTGGCACTCAAATTATTGTTCGCCAAGAAACACGAAAAATTCTCACCCAATTACTGATGGCACACCTCATCAACCCATTCAATGTCCAACAGATTTGTAGCGAAATGAATGTTTCTGACGACGATTTTCAAAAACTGGTGATGAAACTTCAGGAAAAAGGACAAGCCGCTGTATCAGAATTTCCAAAACACTATCAAATCGCCCGTAAACGCATTTTCAAAGCCAATTATCGCGTTTACTTATCCATTAACGGAGAAGAAAGGGCGGAATTAGCAGAGGCGGAAGATGAACAGAAACGCCATATACGAGAAGTGAAAGAAGGGAAACGCACTAAAGCAGAAATATCAGATCGATTTGATCTCTTAGTGGAAAAGCATGTCAAAGCGGATGTTGAACTCGCAACGGAAACCCTCAAAAATAGCTTGTCTGAAACCGCCGTGGCTGATTAATTGTTCAACGCTGGTAACTATTCATGCTGCAAAGTCCAGTATAATGCCATTAAGTTAAGGGCAGACACACATATCTGCCCCTACAAAACCCCGCGTTCTGGTTATCGGAGAGAAAAGGAGGCAACCATAAAGGTGTGCCACCTACAATATTCTTATGAAGACTGACGAAAATATTCATCGCTGCACCCCCTTGTGGTTGCCCTGAGTAATTACCAAAAAAACTTGATAGTCAAATAATACCACCCGGATCAACAATACGCCCATCAACGCCAGTGTTGTCACCTAATTCGCCATCTTTGAGATGATATTGAGCGGTGACTACCGTATTTCCGCCTATCGTCGCCGTTCCAAAAGTGACGTTGGGCATGGTGTACCAGCCGATTGTACTTATATCGCCCGGCGTAGTAGGACCAAATTTTTGGAACGAGGGATTATAGATATATTCCAAGCCATGATAGTAAATCGTAATATCGGTTTCAGAGCCTTCTATCTCAAAATAAACGACACCTTGTGGGAAGTCGATTGAGTCATCAAAAATGTCTTGGTTTTCCGCTAAATCAGTATAAATCTCAGTGAGATTAACGCCTTCATCAACCGTTATGGTTATGTATTCACCGGAAACGGAATCTGGTATAGAGACAACATGAGGTTGGTCAACATCTTGGAAACCATCACCGTTGCCATCACCCTCATTGGGAATGTTTGGGTCTGGAATAAAGTTGGCGATACACGTTTTTTCACTGTTCATCTCTACATGACCTTGATCATCACAATCGCCAGACCAGCTGTCTAATACCCATTCTATTTCTGGTTCGGCAATTAGAGTGGTGGTTGCGTCGAGTGCCATGACTTCTTGACATTTCTCTTGACATTCTTGGGTTGCTGTTGTGACTTTGCCTTTGCCAGTGACGACATCAATATTCAAAGGATAACCTTCGATAAAGGTAGCTGTACAGGATTTATCACTGTCCATCGTCACTGTACCGGTTTTATCACAATCTCCGCCCCAGTTAGCTAATAGCCAATCTCCTTCTGAAGTGGTTGTCAAGTTGATTGTTTCGCCGTCTAGGTGATTTTGGGTACAGCCTGTACCACAGTCATCGACATTGCCTTGACCTTCAACGGTGATGGTTAAAGAATGCTGTTGTCGAAAGGTGGCTGTACAGGATTTATCATTATCTATAATCACCATACCGTTGCTGTTACAATCACCAGTCCAACCCTCGAATATCCAACTGGCTTCTGGCGTTGCGGTTAAGGTCATTTCTGATTGGTATAAAAATTCATTTTCGCAATCATTGCCGCAGTTGATGCCGTAGGAGGCGGTTATGGTTCCATTGCCGATTTTGTTTACCGTCAGTTCGTAGTATATACTTGGACACGCTTTTGTTTTCACACTGGCCGTTGCTACTGTGGAATCACCAATCGCATTTGTGGCTTTGACAGAATAACTGTAGGTCGTGTCACAGGATAAACCGCTATCACTGTAACTGATCGCATCGGCAGTAGTGGTTGTGATTAAAACACCATTTCGTTCTACTTTGAAGCCCGTTTCATCATTGCTATTATCAGTCCAAGAGAGAGTGATTTGGGTTTGAGAAGCCATACTGCCACTTAAAATCGTGGGCGCATTGGGCGGTGGACACGCTTGGGTTGTCGCATTTGCCGTT
>JAGLHR010000889.1 GCA_023143415.1 Thiomargarita sp.
AATATTTTCGTCACTCGACATAAGAATATTGTTGTAGGGGCAATCCTTTCTGTCAGAATATTGTTGTAGGGGCAATCCTTTATGGTTGCCCTGAGTAGTTACAAAATATTTATCATTAGTAACTACTCAGTTTTAAAAGCGTTGGACTCCAAATAACAAAGCTGAAGCGTTGTACTCCAATATGCCCAAAGCTGAAGCGTTGGACTCCAATACAAAGCTGAAGCGTTGGACTCCAATACAAAGCTGAAGCGTTTTCGAGGCTAAAGTTTTTTTAAAGAAAAAACTTTAGCCTCGAACCGATTTTTTCCAAAAATCGCTTGATTCGCAAATTCGGAGAATTAAAACACTTCAATTCGACAAGCAGTCGCAATCCCCTGCGTTTTACAAAATTGCAACGCTTCTTCAGTAAACCCACCCAATGATAAAAAAGCCGGTAAAATCAAAGAAATAGAAAATAATTGACCATAAATTTCGACTTTTTCTTGAAAATCGCTCACGGTTTTCAAACCCATTTTCGTCTGAGTCTTTTTCACTTCAACCAACACAAATCGCCCACATTTCGATTCCGCCACCACATCAATTTCCATCCCTTTGCCATCCTCACGTTGGAAGATCACCCGTTCTTTGACATTAATGATATTCAGGGCAGTCTTATCGTTCACATTGTTAAAGAAGACAGATAAAGCAAAATGTTTTCGACTCCGAAAAGCGGTGGCTAACTGATGTTCTGCCATCTTGCCAGAGAGATTATTAAGCAAGCCACGTAATTGGCGATTTTTCGCCCTTAAATTTTCAATTTGCGCTTTAAATTCCGATTTTAAATCTGATGGTGGCTCAAATTGTTCGATTTCCTTTTCAAAGCGGTTACGGAGAATTAAATTAAGCGTGCCATCTTGTAAGCCCCGAAATTCAATATCTGCCACCCCTCTCTCAATCACATCCGCTTCACTCAGCGTCACTAATTTCTCTTGAATTTGATCGAGTTCTAAATCAATTTGCAATTTTTGTTTGAGCGTTTTTGGTGTCCAATAATTCTCAGCATGTTTGCTTAAATGAAGCAATAACGTTTTAGCATATTTGTCATTAATCCGTGGCAAGGTTAATTGTAAGTATTCATTCCAAGTTTCTGACATTTCAGAATGTCGATCTGAAATTTCATAGTTCACCACTTCCACAACCCCATCTGGCAACGTCAAATCTTTATTAAGGCATTCACTTTGGATGACACAAGAAATGAAAAAGGGATCAGACTGGCATAATTGATTAATCATCAATGCCGTTTCGTTCGTGATCGCTTCTTGCCAATATTCCGCATATTTATAGACGGCTTGTAAGCCCTCCTCTTCGGAAAGGTACGGAGACATATACATACGCTTGAGCCTTCCCGCTTCTAAATATTTGCCAATGATTTGAACGAGCCAACCAACATAAGAGCCAGTGACTAACATTGGGGCAACTTTCGACTCCGATAAGGAATGAAAACTACCAGCCAACGTTTCAATTGGACTGGTTTGATATTGCTGATCCGGATAAACATACTGAGTGATATTCTGAAATTCATCCAATATGACTAAAAATCGTATGTCAAATAGAGCGGCAAAGCGATGGGGGGCAGTGTTAGCAATATCCCACATTGAATCATATAGTTTCATTTCTTGGTATTCCAGTAATGTATCTACATCGTCAACCAAGCATTGATTTGAGTTAGCCACCCAATATTCTCTAATTTTACTTAAAGATAATGGTTGCTTGATCAACTTTTCATTTCTTTCGAGAAAAGAAATATACTGTGAAACAAAATGACAATAATACTTGATCGCAAAATCGGGATACCAAATTTTATTTTCCGCAATGTCAAAAAAGAATGGAATCACTCCCCGCTTGGGATCACTCCAAAGTTGGTTAAAAATGCGTTGTATAAAAACCGTTTTACCACTTTTACGACGAGCGAGGATAACCCGCGATTTAGACATTCTATCGGGTATCAAAGAAAGCCATTTATTAATGTGACGAAATTCGGTTTTCCTACCAACGAATAAATCAGGATGACCGATTTTTTCGGTTAAGGGATATTCCATGTTGTTTTTCCTTGAGTAGTAGGGTAGGGTGGGTAGAGTGAAACGAAACCCACCGCAACCATTCAATATTAATAAACGAGTTTAGAATTCGAGGCTAAAGTTTTTTCTTTAAAAAAACTTTAGCCTCGAACCGATTTTTGGAAAAAATCGGATTTCTTAAACATCATACGTTTCGAGCTTAGAAATCCGATTTTTTCAAAAATCGCTTAAACCTCGTGTGTTCAGAGTTTTGCAAGAGCCTCATTAATAATTGTCGTTTTTGAGAATTTGAAAAAAGCGCGTCAGTTGGAATTTTACTTCCAACGCTATTTAGCATAAACTATTAAAACGTATTTCCATTTTTACGGCAAATGGAGTTCGATGAAGATGGTTTTATCCGTTTATCTCAATTACTGCACTAAAATGGATTATTAACATCATTCGTTGTACTCTTCTTACTTCTCAAATATAGGACAACTCATTATGTGGTCAATTATGACACTCTTTATAATGACAATTTTACTGTCATTATCACTACCCGCACACGCCAGTGAACGCCCTAGCAATCTTGCAGAAGGAATTAATCCTGGCACCCTTGAAGTGTTACAAATCGGGGGTGAAAAACCCGATAAAAAACTGGAAATGCCGCTCCAGCATACTGATGTCAAGATCGAAGTATCTGGCTTTGTCGCCAGTACCACTGTGACGCAGCGTTATCAGAACCCTTTTGAAAAGCCAATTGAGGCTATCTATACTTTTCCACTACCCAATGACGCGGCGGTGGATGATATGCAAATGACAATTGGTCAACGGACTATCAAAGGGCTTATCAAGCGTAAAAAGGAGGCTCGCGAGATTTATGAGCGGGCGCGGGAAAGGGGACAAAGGGCTTCATTATTGGAGCAAGAACGCCCTAACATCTTTACCCAATCCGTCGCTAATATTATGCCAGGCGATAATATTGTCATTACCATTCGCTATGTCAACATCCTGCGTTATACAGAAGGTAACTATGAATTGGTATTCCCGATGGTTGTGGGACCCCGATATATAACTGGTAATACCGCAACAGGGCATAGTGGCACAGGTTGGGCAGCAGATACCGACGTTGTCCCCGATGCCTCTCGTATCACACCGCCCGTACTCAAGCCCGGTGAGCGCACTGGACACGATATTAGTTTATCCGTCAAATTGGATGCGGGTGTACCCATTCAACATATCCAGTCGATTTCTCATGTCATTGGTATTCAACATATCAATTCCCATGAGAAAACCATCAACATTCACCGTGCAGATACCTTGCCTAATAAAGATTTTGTACTACGCTATCAAGTCGCTGCTAAAGCACCCGAAATGGCAATGATTACTCACCATGATGAGCGCGGCGGTTTTTTCACCTTGATTATTCAACCGCAACAGACAGTCACTGATGCTCAAGTGATTCCCCGTGAGCTGATTTTTATTGTTGATACATCAGGCTCAATGAGTGGTTTTCCAATTGAGAAGTCCAAAGAAGCGATGCGTCGGCTCATAAAAGGGATGCGTTCCACAGATACCTTTAACGTGATACGCTTTGCTGGTGATACAGGTACGCTCTGGAACAAACCGCAACCACATACACAAACTAACGTCGATAAAGCTTTACACTATGTGGAAGGCTTCCGAGGGCAGGGCGGCACAGAAATGCGTAAAGGTATCATAGAGGCACTGGCGCAACCTGCTGCTAAAGGTTATTTACGCATTGCATTCTTACTGACTGACGGTTATATCGGTGATGAGTTCCGTATCTTTCAATCAATTGAAAAAGAAAGACGGGGTGCGAGAGTGTTCAGCTTAGGCGTAGGCTCATCTATCAACCGTTATTTGTTGGACAGAGTTGCTGAAATTGGTCGAGGCGAGGCATTTTATGTCCGTCAAGATGAAAATAGCCAAAAAGTCATCGACAAGTTTTTCCAACGAGTTGATCGCCCTGCCCTCGCGCATATTGAAATTGACTGGGGCAATCTTGATGTCACAGAATTGTCTCCTGCCAAAGTGCCTGATTTATGGGCAGGGCAACCGATTCGTATTCATGGACGCTATACCCAGGGCGGTGAAGAGAACATTGTTGTACGTGGTCAATTGGTTAATCAGCCCTATCAACAAAAATTGCGTGTCAAACTCCCCAAGAACGAGCCAGACCATGAGGCGATGGCAACAGTTTGGGCGCGAGAAAAGGTACATCAATTGATGAACCAAATGGTACGCGATGGGCAAACCAAAGAATTGATTGAAAAAGTTACCCAATTGGGCTTAACTTTTCGACTAATGACACAATGGACAAGTTTTGTCGCTGTCGAAGAAAAAGTCGTCAATGTTGACGGAAAACTAGAAACAATCGTTCAGCCCGTCGAAATACCAGAAGGGGTCTCTTATGATGGCGTATTTGGCGAGCAACCAATGGCGATGATGAGTGGTGCGATGATGGGTGGTGCGATGAGATCGCGTGGTTTTACTGCAAAAGGTTTGAGCTTACAATTTGCACCAGCCCGACGTTCAATTAGTAGGGGAGCACAAATCACACCCACTATGCCCAGTAGTGTTGCCCCGATGAAAAACTCACTTCAAGAAAGCGATGATGAAGTAGCAGACATGGCTCCACCACCTCCACCAGCACCAAGTCTATCCATACATCAAGAGAGTAAAAAGGAAAAGACTAGAGAGAAAGTATTAGGTGCTAAAAAAGACAAAGCAACACAAACCATCACTTTTGAGCCTGGTAAAGCAAACTTGACTGTTCAAGCCAAACGTCTCTTAAATAGACTTGCAGCGCAGATTTGTCGAGATATTGCCCAGATTAAAGCCATTATGATTACGGGTCACACTGATGACAGCCAAGTTGATGATTTTAAAGAGAAATTATCGCTTGAACGCGCCACTGTCGTCGCGGATTATTTGATAAAACGCTGTACTGCCCTCACTGATGATAAATTAGTGATAAAAGGTAAAGCGGCTCGTCAACCAGTTGCCAGTAATAATACTGAAACTGGACGTACTGCGAATCGTCGCGTGGAAATATTGATTAAAAAGTAAAGAACGTGTTGGAGTTCAACGCTTTAGCTTTGGATTGATTTTGGAGTCCATTCGAGAGTCGAAGTTTCCGTTTTTTGAAGCGAAAACCTCGACTAAAGTTTATTGGTAACTCAGGGCAACCATAAAGGATTGCCCCTACAACAATATTTTTATGAAGACTGACGAAAAAAATTTTATGTAGGGGCAATCCCTTGTGGTTGCCTGATTATGTCGTAGGGGCAATCCCTTGTGGTTGCCCTGAGTAGTTACAATTTTTTTTCATCCTGTTGTCGTTTACATCATAAAATAGAGTAAATCCTTCAGATAAAAGATGTAATTTATTGATATATAAACATTTAATTATAACAGCGCACAGAAAATTAGCCTAGAAACTTGTTTTTTTTTTCCATATAAATTAGAATGTTTACGTGGAACTATTTATTAAGGACTCAGGATTTAATAACTTCCGAAACTTGAACAGCCAAACCTGACAGGTTTTCAAAACCTGTCAGGTTTAGTTTTCGAGGTTTGA
>JAGLHR010000089.1 GCA_023143415.1 Thiomargarita sp.
TATTTGATAACAATTTATCAGAGTCAATGTCTGTTAATTCGGATACGATTACTGTCACAATGCTTGCTCCTGTTTCTATTAATCAAATGCCAAACCGATTAAATAAATGGTTAAGTGCTGTTAATAGTAGGGGAGGGCTGGTTGAGTTTTATCCTAAAATAGAGAGTAAATCGCCAACCTGGTTATTAGGATTTTTACCAATGGCTTATCGTTTTTTGAAAGATGAGTTGTTATATGGTTCTGCAAGTGATTATAATGCCAATATTTTTTATAAGCCAGAATCTGGCACGGTTGAAAAGGTGGTATTTGCAAAAAAGTGATTTTTTATCCTAAATAACGAGGGCAACCGCCGACATAATCTGTTCCTAAAACGCATCGTTTGAAGCAATAGCCAATTTGGCGTGTTCCAATAAAATCGTCTCTGCGAGTCGAAAAACATTATCAAGACATTCAAGCATTTCAAAAGGGCGATAGGTTATGCTTGCTGTTTATTGAGTTTGGCAAAAAATTGATGCACGTCTTCCGTGTTCGCCCTGGCTTAACTTAATGGCATTGAGGTGTCGTCTGGATTCTTTGCGGTGCTGAGCAATGATAAGTACTGAAGCACAAATTATCGGGTATTTAGAAACCGAGTTTTTTCAAAAAACTCGGTTTCTGATCGACGAATAAAATGCCTGAAAACTTATGCTTCAGTACTTATAATTTGGCTCACTTCAACGCCCTTAATCAATTCTTCCGCATGAGTTGCAATCAAAAATTGGACTTTTTTCTGATGTGATTTGTCCTGAAAAAATTTAAAATATTCCAAAACAACATGCTGTAAATTGACATGCAGATGAGCATCGGGTTCATCCAAGAGAATGCTTGTTGGTTGATAACCATAAAGAAAGGCTAAAAGCGTCAAAGTTTGGTGAAAGCCGCTACCTGCTGCAATAATGTCATAAGATTTTTTACCTTGTTTATATTCACAAATAATTTGGGTATCAACTCCTTTTTCATATTGGGGTGGTTTCAGTTCCACAGAAAACCAATTTTTGATAACTTGTTGAATCTCTTGCCAATCTTGCTGATTACTTTCCCACACTCTCAAAAGTAAATTTCTTAAAATACTGCCCGGTTGTGCTTTACCAACCTGTTTGCGTAAAGGAGCATCATCGCGCCATTCTTCACGATCTTCAAGCCCAGAAAACGGCGGCACATAAACAATAATGGGCAATAACTGATTCTTTTCTAATGCTTGAAATGTTTTCCAACCATTTGCCGGTATTGCATAAAGCGTTTGGGGAGAAGCATAACGTAAGTTCACTGCAAACGTATAAGATTTGCCGTTATGTGCTATCCAAGTCACTTTGATTTCAATCAAAATACGTTCTTGCTTTTTAGTGCCATTTTGACGGGGATAATGACGCTCTGTACATTCTTTCCAAAGCAAATTGAATTGTGGAACGGGTAAAACGGTAAAATTCGGCAACACAATTTGTATGCTTTTACCTCGGCGTTTAGCACGACGAAACTCATCAAGACAAAATTGCCAAATGGATAAGGCTTGTAGAACGGTACTTTTTCCACTATTGTTGCGTCCAACCAACAAATCAAACTGATCAAATTCATAAGTTTGTTCAGAAAACCGTTTAAAATTGCGTAATACTAATTGGGTAATCACAATCTCACCTATCAGTTATTAAGGGCAGATGTACAGGTTTTCCCTACAAAATTCCGCGTATTCAAGGCTGTAGGGGCGAATATGCGTGTTCGCCCTGGCTTAATGGCATTATTCACCATTCCACACAGGTACTTACCTGATTCAGTGTAAGGCATGAATAAATTTTTCATAATCCTAAATCAATGGCAACGTCTTCATCAAACATATCAAGTGCCTCATCAACAATTGTGTTACAAGGCATACTCTCTTTTAAATCGGCAAAATGCGTATTAATATATTCTTGATCGTTTAACAGGGAAAAACAGAAAATTGAGGTATTTTCTTTTCTAGCACAAATATATAATTGCTTGATAATGAAATAATTATGCGTGGTGAGAAAAATTTGAACCCCCAAAGCAGCCAAACGAACTATTATCTTGCTCAAATGTCGAATTGCCCTGGGATGCAAGGCGGTTTCTGGCTCGTCTAAAAACAAAAGGGTGCCGGTGTTCAGTTGACGATTCCGAATTAACGTCGTGAGAATGCCAATTTTTTTGATACCCTCCGCAGTCATAGCCATCGTAAATTCCTGAGCGCCTCTTTTGAACAAAAAGTCATCATCGGTTTGATAAATTTCACCGCCTAATAACACTTCTAACTGTTGATTGATGTTATTTAGCTGCCCGATTTGTTCCGAATCAAGCGTTGGTACTTCCAACATTCTAATCAAATCAAGATAGGTATCATCAAAACCCGCTAAATAATGTTGTTCTCTTGTGAACTTGATTGCACGAAAAGCCGTCAAGACTTCTTTCGCCGGGATAAAAATAACATTGTTATCGCCCATCGCTGCTACTGAGTCAGTACAATGATTGATGGTATTTTTAGTCGTTCCCCCAAACTGAAATGAAATACTTTGATGTACCTTATCAGTTTGATAAGTCACTTCGACTTTGAGTTTTTCTTTTGTGCCTTTCGTGACAAATTCGCCTATCTTATTTCTACTACGAGGTTGAAAGGTGTCAAATATTTTTTCACTCAACACTTTTTTAAACGAAGGGCTACCATGAGAATGCTGGCGACTATATATTTCCCAAGTTTTAGAGATAGCATACAATAATTTCAATAACCCTGTTTTCCCTGTGTTATTATCGCCAATCAATAGATTAATGCCAGCTAAACGGGGAGCCTCAAATTTTTTAAAATTCAAGAAATTTTCAATGGTCATATTTTGAATCATGTTTTTCCTCGTTTTCCTCATTCCCAACGTCTTCGTTGGGAATGTCTTCCACGACGCTCCTGCGTCAAGAAGACACAACGTTTTAGCGTTCCAATTTTTTATAAGGTGTGAAGCAGGAGCGTCACGATATGCATTCCCAACGAAGACGTTGAGAACGAGAAATGCTGAATGGTGAATGGTTAATGGTTAATGGTGAATGGTTTCGAGGCTAACGTTTTTTTAAAGAAAAAACGTTAGCCTCGAAATGAACTTTAATATCAATATCAATCACTTACTTTGTATAAGCGTGAAAGACTCAATCGGGAAACGTTATACCACCGATTTAGTTTTTCGTAGGGTGGTTTCGAGGCTAAAGTTTTTTCTTTAAAAAAACTTTAGCCTCGAAAGGAACGAAGTGGCACCGAACCTCAAAAATGGTGGGTTTCGCGTTCGCTCTACCCACCCTACTTTTAATCTGGAACGAGTAAAAAACCCGATTTCTCATCTCATCACATCGAAATGGGGCGTTTATGGATGGATACTAATGAATTGTAAATTCGACTCGCCGATTGCGTTGATCAATTTCAGTTTTCGTTAAATTTTTCCAACGAGGCGGCAATGGTAGCAGTTGCCTTTTACCTCTACCTTTCGCATTGATTCTGGCACGGATACCCAATTCCTGCAAATAGCTTTTTACGGCTAAAGAGCGTTGTTTTGATATTTTATCGTTAACGCGATTGTTCCCCTTTGCGTCAGTATGTCCTGTCAAAGTGACATAGGTTGCCTGTTGCTTTTTGATGTGTTTAGCCAGTTTTTTTGTCGATTTCTCACCTTCTCGACTCAATACATCACCACCAAACTTAAACTGTATTGGCATCGGATATCCGTTATCAACCCCGACAGAACGTATTATTGGACGTTTCTCCTGGCGTATCGGTCCGATCACCTCTCCTGCTAAAAGTTGAGCATCCAAAGCCGATTGAAAAACGTCATCAATCTCAGCTTGTGCCGGTTTCTCAGGCGTTTCCTGAGAATCATTAATTAAATCAATGGCTTGATTGAAATATTGAGCCGCATTTCGCCATTGTTTGTGATAAGCCGCAATATCCCCATGCACGACTTGCGTATTCCATACCTTCATGGGCGCACGTTTCAGCCATGTTTCAGCTTCAGCAACATCGCCCTTTTGCAACAAATTTCTCGCTTGTGCAGCCGCAATTTGTGCCATGCTACGCTTGACACCGTCTAAATAGGAATTCGGACAATCAGATTGCCTATTGAGCTTCGCCAACAAATTCTCCAATCTATCTAAATCACGGTTCTGTATCGCTTGGCTCACCTGTGATTTATGGGCAGTACAACTATGATGAGTGCTCGTCGTCGGATTGTTCACACAGCCGCTAACCCAAAATACCATGACAAAAAAAACCGTCAAATTATTTTTCATAATTAATCCCCTTTGTTAAAAGAAAATGTTTCATATTCAAAGACTTGGCTATACCATGTCTTTGAGACAGACTTCTCCAGTTTATCATATAAATCGTTCAATGGGTTTTTTGCCTCCTCCATTTGCATGTTACTGGCAAAAGGTAACGCGCTAATAATGCCTAATGGTAGTTCATTCTCTTTTACCAATATTGCGACCAAAATTTCTTGACCCGTGGGTTCCTCAATCACAAATCTCGGCAGATCATAAGGATCATCAGGATCGGGAATAATCCGTTCTTGATCCTTATTGAGTTTAAGATAACTGGGTTTTTCTTGACTGATACGAGGAATCAGTTGCGATAATGCGCCCTGACTATTGATATTAAGCACTAATAAGTAGCCATCACTATTGGTTTTAAAGTGCATGTACATGCTTTCACCCACATTTAAGATGCTGGGTGATATTTCTACCTGCAAATCATCCGAGTTATTGTCAAATAGGCGGTGAGCCAGTTGAAATATGGTCTCAGGGGGCGGAACGACAATTTTTTCAGGCTCATCACCTGTTATTTCTACCACTGGGATTTCTGCTTTATCGCACAAACTCCAGCCAAATATTTCGGAAATTTCACAGCTTCCAATAACAAGCTCGAACAAAAGCACTATTAAACCTAAAACAGCAACCAGTTTGACGAATGTAGTTCCTCCCCACTCTTTAATT
This sequence comes from Thiomargarita sp., assembly GCA_023143415.1. Classification (GTDB taxonomy): domain Bacteria; phylum Pseudomonadota; class Gammaproteobacteria; order Beggiatoales; family Beggiatoaceae; genus QNES01. The sequence goes on from JAGLHR010000089.1 coordinate 5,011, forward strand.
TGTTGGATGGAATTGAAAAGAAAATGGTCTGAATTCTCTGAATTTTCAGATTGATTGTTTTTTTGTCCTTTTTCGTTAAACCTATTATCGCTCATCATATTTTCCTATTGGAATTGATCCTCATGCTTTGAACAATCGTTCTTAAAGTGAGTTCGAGGTTTCAGTTTTTCTTCAAAAAACGTTACTACTCAGGGCAACCACAAAGGATTGCCCCTACATCAGAAGATTTTCGTCCGTATTAATAAGAATCTTGTTGTAGCAATCCTTTATGGTTGCCCTGAATAGTTACAATAATGAGAGCATATTATGCAGAATTTTTTCAGAAAAATCAATTCTATTATTTAAGTACAGAGTCAGACCTGACAGGTTTCCAAAACCTGTCAGGTCTAGGCGAACATGCGTGTTCGCCCCTACACCTACTATTCTCTCTCTGGATCATAAAAAGACATCTGGATAGATTCACAAACCCTTTGTAGCGATTGATCTGAAGTGACCATAATTGGTTGATATAACGGGTGTTTTTTTACTATCGCTAAATGTAACGCATCGTTTGAACCAATGGCGAATTTAGCGTGTTCCAATAAAATCGTCTCTGCGAGTCGATACACGTTATCAGGACATTCAAGCATTTCAAAAGGGCGGATAGTTGTTTTCGTACCCGTTTCTTTTTTTAGGAGCGTAATAATCGTATTAAGATTTTTTCTCTTTATCAAACCTTGACGAAAGAATTGTGTTAATTTACCAATGATCTCTAACGAAGTCATGGGTGAAATTAAAATGGGAAACTCTGATCTTGAAACCAAACGACGTATCTGTAAAATACCCATTTCTTCCCGATGGTGTTTTAGCAATGGGTGGTAATACTTGAGTAACGCATTGGCATCGAAATAATATCTTGATTTTGTCATCGATCTTATCCCACGGCTTTAGTTAGGAATCATAGAAGTGACGCGCCTCACCATCTCTGGCGGTATCACTTGTGCCAATTCGGTTACCCTTTTGAGTAATTGTGGCATTTCGAGTACTGATTTTTCAAACCAAGCATCTACCCCAATATTGAGTGCTTTGATGACATCTCCCTTATTGCTTTCGTGGGGTGTACTTATAATAATCATATTCGCATCGACCTCATCATTTTTCAATGCTTGATTAATCATATCAATGCCATTCATTTTAGGCATTTTCATATCGACAATCGCGACATCAAATTCATCCGCTCGAAGTTTTTCAAGCCCTTCGATCCCATCAGAAGCGGTTTCAACAATAAAGCTTCGTTTGGTAAAGTAGTCTTGAAATGTGGTGCGGATGTGATTATCATCATCTACAATTAAGAGTTTGTATTTTCGTTCCATCGTTTTTTTTCCTCTAATATTTAAGGGCAGATATATCAGAATAAAATCTAAAATAGTGAAAACATATTATGCCGAATTTTCCAGAAAAATCAATTCGAGGTTCAACCTCGAATCCTATCTATTTACCTACTCTCATTCTGAACAGATTATCATTAAGTTATTGATTTTATTATATTAAATAAAAATGATTTAAAACCCTAAAAATCAATCCTTTGAAACAGAGTATTTATTCTGAAAATTCTATTCGAGGCGAAAGTTTTTCTTCAAAAAACTTTCGCCTCGAATATTCTGAAAATTCTGATTCAAATTACGTTAGAATGTTGACTTAATAATACATTTACTGTACAAAATTGTGCATCGTCTGCTTGCCTGTCACAAAATTGGTTTTTCACCATGAAAATGCGAATGAGATCATTTTGACTTTTTTTAATCACTTAATAGAAGTATTATGAAAAACTTCATAACAAGGGCAAGCATTTCTACGGTGTTTTGTTTGGATATTTTTTAGTCTATTTGCAGACTGTTTTCAGGATGGCTTCAATATGTCTGCCAGATAGGTAGGTACGATGACGGTTACAATGCGGGCTTGGGTGCTTGTCTCGTCCAAGAAAACGCGCTGAACCAGTGGCATTCGCACGTTCACCGATATTAACGAGAACCTTCTTCAATCGTACAAGGTTCCAAACCGGAAAAACGGCAAGCAATAGAAATATCATCAATCTAGGAATGAAGTTGGAGATAGACGAATTTATGAAAAGCAAAGAATTCAAACATTGGCTTGCAAAACAAGGTGCTACTTTCGCACCTGGTAAAGGGAGTCATTTAAAAGTTTATTTGAATGGCTACCAATCCGTTTTGCCAATGCACGCCACTGATCTGAAAAAAGGAACTATCGAAGCCATCAAAAAACAGCTTGGACTGAAATAGGAGTTAATTATGTGGAATTTTCCTGTTGAACTTAGCACTGATGAAGAGGACGGCGGCTTTGTTGTGACCTTTCCTGACGTGCCAGAGGCGATTACCCAAGGCGAAAATCGGACAGAAGCACTTTTGTACGCCCAGGAAGCCTTGGAGACAGCACTAACTATATACATAGAAGAAGAACGTGATTTACCCAGCCCCAGCCCAGCCAATGGCCATTTCACCGTTTCGCCTGACGCGCTCGAATGCGCCAAGCTAGATATCTATCTCACCATGAGAGCGCAGGGCGTACACAAGGCAGAACTGGCACAACGTTTACATTGGCATATACCTCAAGTTGATCGGTTGCTTGACCTTGGTCAGACTTCCTTGTTTGAGCAAATTGAGCAAGCGGCAACCTCTCTCGGTAAGCGTGTTGAGTTATATCTTGTTTAATCGTACTGTGATGTTAGAACGTCACAACATACATTGATAAGGGGTAACTACTCAGCCATGTAGGGTGGGCAACGTGGGTGCAACGGCATTTTTTTAATGAGCCATGTAGGGTGGGCAACGT
>JAGLHR010000890.1 GCA_023143415.1 Thiomargarita sp.
AGGTTTGAGTTTTTTTTCAAAAAACTCAAACCTCGAATGCTTTAGCTTTGTCAAAATGGAGTTCGAGGTTTTAGTTTAAAAAAAAACTAAAACCTCGAAAACACTTTAGCTTTGTTAGTCCAATCCGCCCAAAGCTGAAGCGTTGGACTCCTATTTTAACTCTTAATTCGCATAGGATAACTTCTACAACGTTCAAACCTGTCAGGTTTAATTGTCGATTTCATGCACATTCCTTAACAATAACAATGCGAATTAAGAGTTGAATTTTTTTGAAAATTCCAATGTTAACTCTTGCAAAACCCTTATGAAACAACATTTACAAACTTTATTCTCTCACGCCATTGCACAATTAAAAGCAAATGGCGATATTCCTCAAGACATTATAGATGATATTCGTCTTGAACGAACTCGTGATACGCGACATGGCGACTTTGCTTGCAATATCGCTATGGTATTGGCAAAAAAAGGTCATAAACGTCCACGCGACTTAGCTCTGTTGATCATAGATCAATTACCAACAGATGATGCTATCGCTAAAGTTGAAATAGCAGGGCCAGGGTTTATTAATGTCTTTCTAACCCCCTTTGCTTATCACACACTTATTGATGACATTTTGACCACCAAAGAAACTTATGGACGTAGCCAAATCGGTGCTGGGCAATCGGTAATGATAGAATTTGTCTCTGCAAATCCAACAGGCCCTTTACATGTGGGACATGGGCGAGGAGCGGCTTATGGTGCGGCTTTAGCAAATTTGTTGATGGCAGTCGGCTCAAAAGTGCATAAAGAATATTATGTTAATGATGCTGGGCGACAAATGGATATTTTGGCAACCAGTGTATGGCTGCGTTATTTAGAATTATGCGGCGAAAGTTTAACATTTCCATCAAATGGCTATCAAGGCGATTATATTTGGGATATTGCTGCCGATTTGCATCGTCATTATGCAGAAGATTTACAACAAAATACTAAAACTGTATTTGAAAATATTCCCCCTGATAAAAATCAAGGCGGCGATAAAGAATTGCACATTGACGCACTGATTAAACGTAGTCAAGAATTGCTTGGTGAAAAATCTTATCAATTGATATTCCAAAAAGGGCTTGAAATTATTCTTGAAAATATTCGTAGCGACTTAGAACAATTTGGTGTAACGTATGACGAATGGTTTGCCGAATCAAGCCTGAATACGAATCATACAATTGCAAAAACAATTGAGCAATTGAAAGCGGCGGGGCATACTTATGAACAAGACGGTGCATTATGGTTTCGTTCCAGCGCGTTTGGTGATGAAAAAGATCGAGTGGTGATACGCGAAAATGGGCAATTCACCTATTTTGCTTCAGATATGGCTTACCATTTGAATAAATTAGAACGTGGTTTTGATCATCTTATTAATATTTGGGGGGCTGATCATCATGGTTATGTACCGCGTATCAAAGCAGTAATGACAGCATTGGGAGCTTCTGCCCACCGTTTGACCGTTTTGCTTGTACAATTTGCGACTTTATATCGTGGAAAAGAGCGTTTACAAATGTCAACGCGCAGTGGTGAATTTGTAACACTACGCGAATTACGTGAAGAAGTGGGGCGTGATGCCGCTCGTTTTTTTTATATCCAACGTAAAAGTGAACAACATCTGAATTTTGACTTAGAATTAGCCAAATCTCAGTCTAATGATAATCCTGTGTATTATATACAATATGCTTATGCTCGGATATGTAGTGTCTTTCGGCATGAAAAAAACAAAGTTTGGTCTCATAACAAGGCAAGGCTGAAACAGCTTGGTAATCCGCATGAACAAGCCTTAATGGTAAGATTGTCACGCTATCCAGAAGTGATAGAAATGGCGGCTCACGCTTATGAGCCTCATCAATTGACTTATTATCTACGTGACTTAGCACAGGATTTTCATACTTTTTATGACTCTCATAAAATTTTAATTGACGATAATGAATTGCGTCAAGCACGTTTGAGTTTAATTGCAGCCTGCCAACAAGTGCTGCGTAATGGTTTAACAATCATTGGTGTCTCTGCGCCAGAGGTAATGTAATTTATGAGTATCCGAAATAGACGTGAACCACGTTCTGAATATGTTTCAGCGAGTTGTCCACCTGGGTGGGCATGGTTATTAGCAGGCATCTTGATAGGCATGTTTATCTCCTTTTTGATTTACTTACGAGAATTTTCCCCACAAAACATGCCGCCTGAAAGCGTAGAAGCCACAACCCCTTCGATTAAAGCAGCTGGGGTAATTGAAGATAATTCAAATTTTGAGTTTTCTTTCGATTTACCAAAGGATTCCTTTCAGAAAGGGCAAGAAACTAAAAAGGAAGCTAAAAAGTCTGAATTCCCAGTTACAAAACCAGGCCGATATTTTTTACAAGTAGGCTCTTTTAGAAATGAGCAAGAAGCTAAAGGATTACAAAGCTATTTGATTTCAATTGGTATCCCTGCCACTATTGAAACAACAAATCTGAGTGCTGATATGGGACGCTGGTATCGAGTACAAGTCGGACCATTTACCGATTTAGCTCTGCTTAATCAAACATACGCCCTGCTTGTAGAAAACAATATTTCTATTCTTCTTAAAAAATATTGAATCTGGGCGGGTGTATTTCTAAGGAACGTGCATAAAATAATATCGAAAATTTGTAACTACTCAGGGCAACCACAAGGGATTGCCCCTACATCAGAATATTTTCGTCCGTCTTCATAAGAATATTGTAGTAGGGGCAATCCTTTATGGTTGCCCTGAGTAGTTACGACAATTTTAGCTATACCTGACAGGTTTTGGAAACCTGTCAGGTCTGATTCATTATGTACTTGTAACTTATTGATTTATATTTAGTTTCGCCAGTTTCTCTTACTTAACAGATTTTGCATACAAATGCACTGCTATATTCATTTCCTTGAGTAAAAGCAAATTAAGTTTGGTTGCCTTGTTTAAAGCCTCTCTGGATGTATTAACTTCATCCAAAATCGGCTTATATTCACCCCACAACCTCTTTACTTCTGCCAATTGGGCTAAAATCGCTTTATCTTTAGTACTTACAATCAGTTCGTTCAGTGCTATTTCAAATGCAGACACTGTTTTTACCAAGTTAGCCTTATTATCTTCTACCGCGATACCATTTGCGACTAACAACAATTCCTTCGTCATCTTCTGTGTTAACATCCGCTGTTTGCCAGCTTTATTGATGGTTCCTGCCAACTCAGGCGTGATCTTTAAACCACTTGCGTTTTCATAAGAATGTACCACTTCATTCATTTTTTCCAGTAACGGCACATTCTGTTGTACGATTTTTTCCAAAATAGCAGGGGAAATATCCCCACCAAGCACTGTATTAACATTTTCTTGGAATGGTTTCCATAAGCCCTTAACCACTTCCAGCTTTTTCAGAATGATCGCATCTTCGGTTTTAACCAAACCAAGTTTTGCATCGCCTTTGAACAAGCCAGCTAGTGTTTGATCAAAAAGTTCTGCTGTCTTCTTGAGAAGCTGCTTATTCATATCAGCATCAATGCCTTTTGTAATAAGCAAGACTTCTTTACTCATCTTTTGGGTAAGCATTCGTTGTTTGCCAGCCAAGTTGATTTGAGTTGCCATATTTTGATGACTAGCCGCATAAGCGGTAAAACTTAATAAGCAAAAAGTAATAATTGAAATTGAAAAAAAGCTAAATTTGAGATATTTCATATATTCTTATTCCTAAAAAATTAAAACAGTTTTCATGCAAAAACAAGCGTTGCTTGGAGTACAACGCTTTAGCGTATCTTATTAAAACGTTATGTAGGGTGGGTAGAGCGAG
>JAGLHR010000891.1 GCA_023143415.1 Thiomargarita sp.
GAGAGCTCCAGCTTGGGAACGAGGGTCATTATTCATCATTCACCATTAACAATTCACCATTAACAATTCATAATTCATAATTCACAAAAATGTTAATCAAAAAAATGGCACAAACTGCTGCCCTATTAACTCTTTTTGCGGTACTAGGAGGGGGGCTAGTTGCTTTCAGTTTTGAAGCGACTCATCAGAGAATTGAGGCGAATAAACGTGCTGCCTTATTATGTACATTAAATGAACTGATTCCCTTTCATTACTATGATAATGATTTATTTACAGATATTCGTGAGGTGCAAGATGAAGCGTTATTAGGAACAGAAGAAATAGTGGTGATTTATCGCGCTCGCAAGGAGGGAAAACCAGTTGCTGCTGTTTTTAATACACTTGCACCTGATGGTTATAATGGGAAAATTCACTTATTAGTGGGTATTAATTATAAAGGCATTTTAATGGGAGTACGTGTGATCACTCATAAAGAAACGCCTGGTTTAGGCGATGGTATAGAACTGCGTCGCTCAGATTGGATTTTAGGTTTTAATGGACGTTCTTTAATTAATCCAGATAAGGGGGGATGGCAAGTCAAACGAGATGGTGGTGATTTTGACCAATTGACAGGGGCAACGATCACGCCGCGAGCCATAGTTAAAGCGGTGCATAAGACATTACTTTTTTTTCAGCAATATCATGAAGAAGTCTTTGCTGTTGATGCTCAGGCTTTAGAGAAGTAGTCGGATTCTAAACCCGGAAGAGACCTGACAGGTTTTGAAAACCTGACAGGTCTGACGTTAGGTCACTCGCAAATAATAAAATACCAGTTCCAAACCCGGAAGAGACCTGTCAGGTTTTGAAAACCTGACAGGTCTGAACAGGTATTCGAGGTTCAACCTCGAATATTAATTTTTGCGAGTTATTTTAATGTACCTCACTTGGATTAATACCAGAATTGGTGTTTTGAATAGGCACTACCGTTACCATCCCATCATTTGTAATATGTAGCTCAAAGACAACCCAAATATCCATAGGTCCATAAGGGTCAATTTCTGCATGAGGTGGTATAAACACTTGTTCTGGTTTGTTCCCTATCAATAACTGTACCGTCACTCCTGAATCGGCAATAGTGCTATTACCATTGAAATAGTGTACAGTCAACCGATAAATCCCTTCTCTTAAAAATGCTTGATCTGGGGGTGGAAAAATGTTCACCTTTTCAGGTTTTGTATCGCTAAATTCTCCCGTATCAAGGGTAGCCACATTATTCTCTTTATTTGCAAAATAAATATGGAAACGTTCAGGTTCATTATTATAAGAACCAATCGCGCCAGGATCAGGACCTGTCAAATGGACATCTAAATCTTGCGTTTGTTCACCCCAATCAAGCAAAATCGTTATCTGCTCAGGAAAATCCGTTGGAGGTGGAATCTCATCTGCCATATCTTCTTCCCATCTTTTTTCAAAGATTAATGCACCAAGATTAAATTCAAAAGCCATATTGATACGGGTTGTGACTATGGAGGGTTGAGAACCAAAAATGTCTTCAACAATGATTTCAGAATAACGGCGGCTATCCTGCACTCTCAACCAATTACTCCCCTCATCCATACCAAAGGTTTGAGCATGGCTAAAATCTGATAGACTGCTCTGACAATACGGTTCTTCATTAAAAAGGGGATCAAAATCAAAGGTATCAGAAAGACGATAGCTAATGAGGTACAAATACTCCCCTCCTTCTGAGGAACACGCTTGAAAAATCACATCAAAGGGCATTTGGTACCATATTAATTTATTTGGATCAAAGGGATCATTAACTTGAGTAGCGATAAGTACACGATTAATTTGTACTCTATCTCTAAATGGCTCCCCATTTTCATTGAAAACAGCACCAAACCCCTCGCTTTGTCTAAAATCCACTATGGGTGGACTCTCTTGTGCATAAGTTAAATCACTTAGTAAGAGAAAGATGACTAAGCAACTTTTGTAGAAATATTTTTTGTAGAAAGAGTTCATAAAAAACCTCCGCGCAGAAAAATGTTAGAAGTTCCTCCCGTTTTTTCAAGGGAGTTGATTTTGAGTCCAAAAACGGTTTTTTTTGAAGCCAAATGTCTGAGAAACCAACTTGCATTCTTGAGAAGTATTCAACTCAAAATATTGAAAAATCCAGTTTTTGAGTACTTTTTGGAACGCCAATTGGTATGAAAAATGATTTTTAAATAGTTATCCTTGTATAAATATATATAGACTATTTTATAAAAAATAGCAAGTTTCATTCTGAGAATTGGGAATAGCGAGTAAAGCGTTATAATCAACTTAAAAAGCATTTCCTATTCAGAATGATAAATTTAAATGACATTTAATGAAATGATAATAAAATGAAAAATAATATTTTACGCATTGCGACTCGAAAAAGCCCACTTGCTTTGTGGCAAACTTATCATGTTCGCGATGCTTTGATTCGCTTAAATCCTAAACTTCAAGTTGAAGTGGTGGAAATGACGACGCAAGGCGATAAAATCCTTGATACCCCTTTGGCAAAAATCGGTGGAAAGGGCTTATTTGTCAAGGAATTAGAAATGGGTTTACAAGAAGGGCTTGTCGATATTGCAGTGCATTCTATGAAAGATGTCCCTGTTAAATGGCCAGAAGATTTAACCGTATCCGTGATTATGCGTCGCGAAGAGCCTTATGATGCTTTTGTTTCAAATAACTACCCTAATTTAGCCGCGTTACCTGAAGGGGCAATCATGGGTACATCTAGTTTACGCCGGCAATGTCAACTATTAGCCCTGCGTCCAGATTTACAAATTCGTCCTTTACGGGGCAATGTCGGGACACGTTTAAACAAATTAGACAACGGTGAATATGACGCAATTGTATTAGCCGCCGCAGGGTTAAAGCGATTGGGCATGGCAAAACGCATTAGTGAACTGTTAAAAGCAGACGTGATGTTACCCGCCATTGGTCAAGGTGCGATTGGCATTGAATGTCGGCGAGGCGATCTTGAAACGCTTGATTTAATCATGCCACTCAATGATCCACAAACACAACAACGAATCGTCGCAGAACGTGCTTTAAATGAACGTTTAGACGGTGGTTGTCAAGTACCCATTGGGGGATTTGCCCAAATAGACGAAAATGACTGCTTGGAATTGCAAGGGGTAGTGGGTGATCTTGAGGGTAAACAAATACTACGTTATAGCATTCATGGCGCTGTCAGTTCGGCAGAGGAATTAGGTGACAAACTCGGAAAAGAGTTGTTGGCACAGGGCGCGGGTCAAATACTGGAAAAAGTGAGAAATTAAAATGGTTCTCTCTGGAATCAAAGTCTTAGTGACGAGACCAGTTCATCAATCTGAACCTCTATGCCAACTTATCGCCGCTGAAGGTGGGCAAGCAGTACGTTTACCGGTGATAGAAATCGTTGAAATGGACGATAAAAAGGCTTTGCTTGATTGTCGTGAGCTTATGGATGATTTAGACATAGCCATTTTTATCAGTGCTAACGCCGTGAAAAAGACATTACCGACTTTATTAGCGCATTTTTCCTCACAACTTCAACTGTTCGCTGTGGGTAAGCGCACTGCTGAAACCCTTAAAAATTGGGGTTTAACGGTGCTTTGTCCCGCGTCCCCTTTTAATAGTGAAGCCCTGCTAGAAATGCCACAATTGCAGAGCGTGCAGGGCAAAAACATTGTGATTTTTCGTGGTGAGGGTGGACGCGAATTATTGGCTGAAACCTTACGGCAACGCGGTGCTACGGTAAATTACGTCAACGTTTATCGACGCATTCAACCCCCTGCCCCAGCATGGATAACACAAGTCGATATTATTACTGTAACCAGTGTGGAAGGATTACGACATTTATTAATGATGTTAGAAAAACAGGCTTGGGTACGCCATACACCGCTTGTCGTCCTGAGCAAGCGCATACGTGCCGAAGCCGAAAAATTGGGGATACAGGCTCCCATTTTTGTTGCCCCGACTGCGAGCGATGAGGGATTATTAAGGGCAATACAAGAAGTTGATGTGATAAATCCAGTTTCTTAAAGAAACTTGGTTTTTTTATACCCATCGTCTTTGGATAAACTGGTCGTTCTTGATGATCAAGTTTTCTCGTTTTCGAGGTTTTTGTTTTTCTTCAAAAAACAAAAACCTCGAAACCAAATAATAACTACAAGGATT
>JAGLHR010000892.1 GCA_023143415.1 Thiomargarita sp.
ACCTGTCAGGTCTTAATTAAAACCCCGCTTTAGCATACCACCGTTTCGCTTCTTCTAAATCTTTTTCCACGCCACGCCCTTGTTCATATAGCTGGGCTAAAGTCGTTTGCGCTCCTATCAAACCTTGTTCTGCTGCGAGACGAAACCAATGAACTGCTTGTGCATCGTCTTGTTCCACACATTCACCTTCCATATACATAAATCCAAAACCATGTTGTGCCAAATCAAAACCTTGTTCAGCCGCAGTTCGCATCCAACGTTCTGCTGCTTTTTTATTCACGACTTGCCCTAAACCATTCTGAGCCATAATCGCAAGGCGATATTGTGCTTGAAAATTACCCGATTCTTCTGCCAACGGAAAGAGTAATTGGTAAGCACGCGTAAACTCTTTCGTTTCAAAAGCGGCTATCCCACTTTCTAATGCCATGAGGTTTTCATCGAACTGCTTTTTTTCCATTTCTGATTGTTCAGTCATTGAGGTTAAATCCTAAATAGGTTATGTGAATATTTTCTGGTTCCCACGCGCCGGCGTGGGAACGAGAAAAGGAGAGCAGAGCGTAGTAGTCGTAGGTACCGTTTGGTGCCGGCGAAGTGTGGTGGGCAACGTCCTGTTGTTGCCCACCCACCCGACCTGACTGATTGAACCGCCAACTTAGAAATCCGATTTTTTCAAAAAATCGGATTTCTTGAACGACGTTAAGAGGTTTTTAATCCGTTTATTCAGCTGTACTATATTATAGGCGTTACAAAGCTGGAGCGTTGTAACGAGGTAATTGTAGCAAGTGACACCAAAATCAGAGCAACCACAAGGGATTGCCCCTACATAAGGGCAACCACAAGGGATTGCCCCTACATCAGAATATTTTCGTCAGTCGGAATAAGAATATTATTGTAGGGGCAATCCTTTATGGTTGCCCTGCTAAAGCGTTGAACTCCAATAAATGCCTTTAACTCGTATCACGCCAATTTTCTTGTTTCAGTTCAGAGATTATACTAAAATCTTGATCCGTTGTTAAAAGCGTTAAATCATAACGCAAAGCAACAACAGCAATCAATGAGTCAATTATTCCCAACTGCCACCCTTTTTTACGTAAGCTTACCCTCAGTTTTGCCGACAGTTCAGCATCAGTTTGGTCAATACTATAAATGTTAAAGTCATGCTTAAGTCGTTCCCATTCCTTTAAATTTTGTATTGCACGAGGTAATATGCTGATGCCAAAGATAAATTCATTGAGGGCAGGAGCAGCAATAGAAAATTGAGAACCAGCACGAAGATGAGCTAAAATAGTTTTTCTAAGAGGATGTCCAATCGTCACCAGTGGTGAAATATGATTGGTATCCAGTAAAAACTCCTCTTTTATCATTATTCTACCTCTATGTCCGCTTGCTCGTCGGCTTTCATTTTCGCTTCTAAATCATCCCATTCCTGATTCCACTTTTTCACATCAAATGTAGGCATTGGTTTTTCAGAGCAATTGGTGAGATGTTCTGCTAATAAACCACTTGCTGGTTGAATCAGAGCCTGATTTTGAGGTGATACTTTTATTTGGGCAATCACGTTTTTTAACGAAGGTACGTCGTTTGGCTGATTCTGAAATGGAAATTCCCATTCGTTAACCAAAACAATCACTTGTACACGATTCTCCACTGGTATCTTTTGAAGATAAGCATCTGGGATAACCAGTTTATTATCGGTTGTTTTATGGGTTGAAAATTGGTAAATTTTCATCTATCTGTCTATTTCTATTAAGTACTGAAATTTTATGGGCAAGAGCAGGTTTTCTGGTTCCCACGCGCCTGCGCTCATCGTTATACATAAGTCAAAAATCGTCAAAAGTA
>JAGLHR010000893.1 GCA_023143415.1 Thiomargarita sp.
CCACCCTACATGACTACATGACTACATGACTGAAAAACTATATCAGGAGAATATCAAATGTGGCGTATTTTAATTTTAACGATTGCCCTCATCGGCTGCGATGATAGGGAACATGAGATTGAAAACACTAAGCCAGCAGCTAATACGAATTATAAATTAGTCTCTTGGGATAATATTGCCAATTCATTTCAATTGATAATTGAGATTGTGACAAACCCACGTCAACTCTTTGGCGTTAAAGATAATGATAGCATCAAGAAAATACCAGCGACGGTGGAAACGGAACCCGTACCTGTCGGGGGTGATGCCGCTGATGATATTGCCATTTGGGTTCATCCGCAAGAGACTGCCCTCAGCACTATAATTGGTACACAAAAAAAGGGGGGATTATTGGTTTATGATTTAACAGGGCGGCAAATTCAGTATCTACAAGATGGCAGAATGAATAATGTTGATTTGCGCGACGATTTTCCGCTGGGTGATGAAAAAGTCACTTTGGTTGCTGCCAGTAATCGGACTAATAATAGTATCGCGCTCTATAAAGTCAATCCCTCAAATCGACAACTAGAAAACGTCGCTTTTCGTACTATAACAGTAGGGCTTCAAGATGAAGTTTATGGGCTGTGTATGTACCATAATCAATCGACTCATCAATACTTTGTTTTTGTAGATGACAAAAGCGGCAATGTTGAACAATGGAGAGTCTTTGATAAAGAAAATCTTCGTGTTGATGCGACTCTTGTACGCCGTTTTCGTGTTGGTTCAGCGACGGAAGGCTGCGTGGCAGATGATCAGCAGGGTGAATTTTATATCGGGGAAGAAGAGGTGGGTATTTGGAAATATAATGCGAATCCCGATGGCGGAGACGCTCGTGTTCAAGTCGATCACACAGGTACAGGGGGGCATCTCACGGCTGACGTAGAAGGGCTGACATTATACGATGGTGAACAAGGTAATGGCTATCTCATTGCATCCAGTCAAGGTAATAACAGTTTCGCCATTTACAATCGTTCAAGTCATAACGAATATATTGGCACTTTTCAAATCGTTGCCAATGATGCTTTAAAAATTGATGAGGTATCTAGTAGCGACGGCATTGATGTCGTTAATGTACCCCTTGGCACTGCTTTTCCTCATGGTTTTTTTATTGCCCAGGATGGTTGGAATAATGATCCTTTGGAGAACCAAGATTTTAAATTGGTACCCTGGGAAAGCATTGCTGAAGCGTTTGGGCTGGCGTATTGAATGATGAATGGTGAATGGTTAATGGTTAATAATGAATGGTTTCGAGGTTTGAGTTTTTTGAAAAAAAAACGAAAACCTCGAAAGGAATATTTGTTGGAATCCAAACCTTCAGATTTGGAATCCAAACCTTCAGATTTGGAGTCCAAACCTTCAGATTTGGATTATATTATTTAGAATCAAACACTTCCAAATCTAAAGTTTTCGAGGTTTGAGTTTTTTTGAAAAAAAACTCAAACCTCGAAAGGAAGAACTCTCGTTCCCAAACTCTGTTTGGGAAACAGAAAAAAACCCCAGCGTTAAGGAAAGGATAAGTTATTTTAGATTATACAAAATATCGAAAAGAAATCTTAAACTAGATAAATGTGTTGTCGTTTCACAACGTTTTTTTAGTGCATTAAGATAGTGTTCATCTTTGATAACAATAAACGGATTAGTTTTAGTGTAAACCATCTGCTTGTTTTTGTTATCTCTATTGTGTTCTTTTAGCATTTCTTGAAAATATTTCAAGTGAAAACTGGCTTTAGTCAAGTAACCAGAGGGACATTCCATCAATTCTGGATCATAAAGACTCACGTCGTAGAATTTTTTACATTTTATCAGTTCTTGATTTGAGGGATTTTTACGCAACATTTTTTGATGTCCCAAAAACCATGTTTCTATACAGCAATGTTGTACAATAATATGCGTTTTAAAAGAGGGGCTTTTATCAATTTTCTCTTCTATTTCTAAAATTTTATCCGCTATTTTTTGAAAACGAGCCGCATAAGGTAGTTTTTCTGAATCTAAACAAATAAAAAAATGGTCAAAAACACCATAATGTTTTATCTCTCTAAAAGCATCTTCTATATGATCAACAATAGCTGGAATACCACCGCCAGACACAATATAGTAAGCATTAGATTGAATGTCTTTGATACGTTCCGCTAATCTTAAGTTAGGAAATTCATATTGCACCCATTTTTCATAAACTTTCCGTTCCGTTTCCCCCTCAACCAAAAAATACAAATTCATAATACGCTTTTCCGATAATCAGGATGGTTAATTAACTGAATAAACTTTTCATGGAAAGATTCTTCATCCCTAAATTCTGGAATATCTTTGGCATCGTTGACATTGACTCTATTTTTATGTCGTTTGACTAATTTCCAGTTCTGCCAAGGGATATTATTGATGACGTAAGGATGGTGGCTCGTAATAATAAATTGCAAATTGGGGGCATGACTCAGTATGAAAGCCACTAAATCCGGCATACAGTTGATACCAAGACTATTTTCAAACTCATCAATGACAATAACGCTGCCTGTCGGTGCGAGAGAAATTTCAATTAAATGTGTCAGGGTACGAAACATCCCGGCTGACATCCTGTGCTGAGGTATCCAATTATCAGACTCCTTTTCTTTAAACCGAAAAAATAGTTTATGATTGTGGTTTTCAATCAATTCCACTTTTAAATCCCCAATAGAAGGAAATATATTGATAAGGTATTGTTTTATTTCAGAAAATTCATTTTGATGAAACTTTTGCAAAAAAAACGCTTTCACCAATAGCGGAACTTGAGTTAAAGTTTCTTCAAATTCTTTAAACGTGATGGTATTAAAATTAAGTGGCGATGAAAAATGTTGTTGAAAAGTATTTCGCTCACTAAATATCACGCTTTGAAAAGCGTGACGAATAGCAGAAATGGTTTCATCTTCTGAAAAAAGGGTGACAATACTTTCATGTTTGTTGAGGCTTGGAGTCACATTTTCTTTTTTAAAGGAAAAAAAGTCGTTGGAACGTTCAGCAATGATTTCTTGTGTTGTGGTCATCTTTTCATAAAGAATTTGGGTTTGCGTTGAATGATCCTCTTTCAAGAGACGGATCAAGTCATCCGCCTTCATCAAAGCACTTTTCAATGTCCATTCATACTTCTGCCCTTTATGAACAAAACCGATTTTCCATTCTATACCTTCTAGTTGATAATCGCTTTCAGTCGCTACTTGGCAAATTAATTTGATTGCCTCAGTAATCAGCGTCTTACCAACGCCTGAAATACCCACCAACAGATTAAAAGGATCTAAATTTGTTTCTTCAAGATGCCAATGTTCTTTATGATCATCAAATTTAAGATATTGTATTTCCATGAGGTTTATCTAAATGTTATCAAATAGGAACAATCGCCGCTCAGAAACAGAGTTTTTTGAAAAAACTCTGTTTCTATCGCATTTTTCGCTTTGGTTAAATACAAAAAAGGGCAAACACACAGGTTTGCCCCTACGAGCCAAGTAGGGTGGGCAACTTTGGTGCAACGGTACTTTTTTAATGAGGAAGCCAAGTAGGGTGGGCAACGTGGTTGCCCACCACTTTTTTAATGAGGAAGGTGGGCAATTAAAGGACTTTGCCCACCCTACATGACTGAGGCGTAATTATTTGATTAACTAAATCATTCGTCATTTTTTTCGCAAGCTGAATAGTTTGTACTCTTTCAATAGTACCATCCTTATTCATTGCATACCACTCATCTCCTGAACTTTGAATGGTTGTTAACTCAATATATTCAGGTGAAAATTTGTCGTTTCGTATCCAGGGAGGATAATCTTGAGAATTTTTAATGGACCAAAAAATAGACGGACCACCCTCTTCTCGATGCCTTAAATGTTGGTACATTGCAGTTGAACGATGTCCGAACCAAGCCAATCGTTCTAATGGTTCTAGGCTTGGAATACTAATATTAATGATAAATGACCAAGTCATTGGTACATTAGAACCTGAGCATAATTTGATATAATCATCTAGTTCCAATGGTTCTTCAAAAACTTTGATATGACTTTTTCCTTTCAAATCACTCAAAATGGATTCTAATTCATGTTCAATAAGTTTAATCAGCAAGGTAACACTTGTATGCCAGATGTTTAGCCGTTTTTCTTGGACTCTTCTGAGTTTTTCTTGGGTTGGGGAATAGCTTTGTGCTTCTTTTGCTGATAACTCTAAACCCGTTAATGAATTATTTACTTTGGATAAAAATAATTCAAAAAAATCAGATAAATCACCACCGGAGTCAGAACGAGATATAGCATCAATATATCTATCCCGCTCTTTCTTCTTAATAATAATTGAAGGGTAGCCGGCGCGAATCAGTTCAAGATTGCTAATTGCCCTAGCACAACGACCATTTCCATCAATAAACGGATGGATATGAGCTAACCAAGCATGCAGCACGACTGTACGAATAATTGCTGATGTATTGGCATTATCTAAAGACCATTTTTCCCAATCCTCTATTTGAGCCATCACTTCTTGCCAAGTTTTAGGAGGAAGGTGGTGTGAACCTCGAATTAAAACCGGTTGATTTCTAAATAGACCACTCCCTTTCCTATCACCTAGTATAAGTTCATGTATTTCTTTGAGTTGTTCTATATTTGTTAAAGTGGGTTCTTGAGCTAATTTTCCCAGCCTTTGTAATGCTTTATCAAGAGAAATGGCATCTCTGGTATACCCAGGATCATGTCCTGTAATAGTTACGCCTTTTAGCACGGCTAGTTCTGTTTCTCCAACTGATAATGTACTTCCTTCAATCGCATTAGATTCTGCGACTTGTTCAAAACGCTTTTCACCATAAAATCTCTTCAGCGTTTTCGCGGTTAAAATTCCTTGATGCCTAAACAAGTCAACACGTTTTTCTAGCTGGTGTATTTCTTCTAAAAGTTTTTCTGTCACATTATCGTTTAAGCTATACGGACTTCCGTTTAATTCAAACATACTTTTTCTTTTTACTTGTTAACTGATGTGACGCACTATGTTT
>JAGLHR010000894.1 GCA_023143415.1 Thiomargarita sp.
AGTGTTGATCGGGTCAGGTTATATTCATGATGAAGTTCCGAAGATAGTGCGGGAAGCTTGTATAAAGCTCCCGTCTGGGCTTGGTCTTCTATAAGGGAAGCGCATTGGGCCAATGATGTTGCGCCTACGCTACGTGCGCTACCCTTGATAGCATGTGAATGATTTTGAACGGTGCTTAAGTTGACTTGTTCAATCGCCAGATCAATTTGATTGATCAGTTTTTCGGTATCCTCCAGGAAGCCGAAAATCAAATTATTCATGAAATCAGCGCTTTTGCTCAGTGAAGCAAGTTTGTTAAGGCTCTCATAGTCAATTGTCTGCAAATCTACAGAGGAGCGAGGTCTGCACGTTTTTTGTTTCCTGGGTGAAAGTGATGCTATCGTAGCTAATAATTTTTCCGACTCAATCGGTTTTGTTAGATAAATATCAATACCAGCATCTTCACAGGCCCTGATAGCATCTATGGTTGCATCTGCTGTCAGCATGATAATAGGGAGTTTTTCACGACCGCTCTGCATGAAGCGAAGCATCTTTGCTGCTTCAATGCCATCCATTTCAGGCATCATAATATCCAACAAAATGAGGTCTGGTATTTTCTTTTTGACAAAGTCCAGAGCTTCACGCCCTGTTTCTGCAATAACAAAACGATAACCATGTTCTCTCAACATGTTTCCTAGTAGAGATAAGTTTTGCGAATGGTCATCCACAATTAATATCAAGGGAGATTGCTTTTCAATCATTATTATTGTCCTTTTAGTAAGGTTATTATTTTGGAAAATTTCTTTAATGCCTTTTTAATTTCCTTTATATTGATATGCTGGGAACATTCAGATAAATTTTGACCGTAATGAGTTAGCAACGAGACATTATACTCTTTGCCCAATGTGATGATTTGTTCTGCGAAATCATCAACGAGATTCATTTCGATTGGACCACTCATTTCTTCCCAAAGTGGAATGATATCGCTTTCCAATGTTTTAATCAATTCAGGAAGTTTAGCAATTTTTAAATTTTTCGGTATTTCCTCCTCTATAGTCGCTTGGATGATGGGGGCAAGTGTTTCCTTTAAATTTCCTGTGTAACACACTTTGACATTGCGTAAAATGATTTCAAAAATGCTTCCAACCCCTACAGTGCTTTTGACTGAAATTGTTCCATTCATCATTTCTACCAATCGTTTGGTAATCGCTAATCCCAATCCAGTGCCTTCATATTTTCTGGTGCTTTTACCATCTTGTTGTTGGAAAGTTTCAAATATGATGTCTTGTCGTTCCTCTGGAATACCGATGCCGGTATCTATGACTGAAAAGATTAAATCAACATTTTTGCAATATTTTTCTTTACATATTTTATTGGCATGAAGTTTGACATACCCTTTATCAGTGAACTTGATGGCGTTACCAATCAGATTGAATAAGACTTGTCGCAAACGGGTTTCATCTAATAGCAATGTCTGTGGTAATTCTTTATCAATTTCCACAATAAAATCAATGTTTTTTTCGGCGATTTTAACGGCAAAAAATTGTTGTATTTCATTAAAAATGACATGAGGATTAACCATTTTATACAGAATATCCAACTGCCCAACCTCAATTTTGGATAAGTCAAGTATATCATTAATTAAGGTGAGTAATGTTTCCCCCGCCGTTTTAATTGCGTCAATATGATTTAAGTGTTTTTTATCACTCGTCTGCTCAGACAATAGTTCACTAAAACCGACAATCGTGTTTAAGGGAGTACGAATTTCATGGCTCATATTCGCCAGAAATTCACTTTTAGCACGATTCGCGGATTCAGCAGCTTCTTTTGCTTGCTTCATGGCTTTTTCAGCCCGCTTGCGTACATTAATATCTTCTAAAACTTGGACTAAATAACCGCTCGGTTTGTCTCCGTTTTTATTGAGATTTAATGGTGTTATCAGAACGCTAAAATGAATTATCCCGGAATTGGAGGTACGATATAAGTTAAGGCATTTGACTTTTTCAAAATCATAAGCGACTTCATATCTCACCCTTTCACCTTTGCGTAGCTGCTCAATTTTATGATCTGAGAGATTGGGTTCATCAAAGAGTTTTGAGCCATTCACCTGTGCCGCATCATTTAAGCCAAAGAGTTCTAAATAGGATTGGTTCACGTTTAACAATTTGCCCTTGGCATCGTAAAGTTTAATGCCAATAGGTGATTCGGCATAAATCGTCCTGAATTTTTCTTCGCTCTGCTGCAACGCTTCCTCTGCCTTTTTGCGCTCAGTAATATCAATAAAGGTTGCAACTGCCCCAATCAGTTCACCTTCTCGAAAGATAGGATAAGACCAATATTCAATTGGAAAACTGGTGTTATCAGATCGCCATAAAACTTCATCATCGCCATGAGTGCCTTTTCCTTGTTTAAATGCTTTGTAGAGGAGGCATTCTGTTCCGGAATAAGGTGAACCATCTTTTTTCGTGTGGTGAATGAGATTATGTATATTTTTACCTATCAGATCATCAACATTGTCGTAGCCCAATAAATTAATACAAGCCGGATTGCAGAAAGTGCATAAGCCTTCCATATCTAAACCATAAATCGCTTCAGCCGTCGAATTGAGTAAGAGGCGAACTTTTTTCTCACTTTCTTGCCACGCCTGTTCTGCTAACTTGCGTTCTTCTATACCTTGCTGCAACATTTTATTGGTGATTAACAGTTCCTTTGTCCGTTCTTCAACTCGTTCTTCTAACTCATCACGCGCTTTTTGTAATGCGTTCTCAAACTGCTGACGTGCCATGATCTCTTGTTCTAACTGCCTGTTCCGAATTTCAATGTCTTTTTGTATGAAATCCATTGTTATATGTGTTTTAACTCGTGCCAACACCTCTTTAAGCGCAAAGGGCTTAGTGATGTAATCAATTCCGCCCACTTGAAATCCCTTAACTTTATCAACGGTTTTTTCTAAAGCACTGATAAAAATCACAGGAATTTCCCGATATTGCTCCACTTCCTTCAAACGCCGACATAATTCAAAGCCATCCATATCCGGCAATTTAATGTCTAATAGAATAATATCGGGCAATTTCATTTTAACTATCTTAAAAGCAGTCTTAGCATTAACTGCAACTTGCACTTGATAGCCATTTTGTTCGAGTAGTGCGGAAAGAAAATTGATGGATATGACTTCATCATCAACAATCAGAATATTTCCGTGTTCTAAAAGTGATTTCTTTATAATATTTTCCATGATGATAAGTGAGTTTTAAGTATGTGGTAATTAAAAATCGTTAAAAATCAATAAATTGAAGAAAAAATCTATAGAAAAATGGAGTCCAAAAACCGCCAAAGCGTTGGAGCTTTGTACAGGATATTACATTTTTTATTGTTAGAATCAGAATTTTCAGAATTTGAAAATTTTCAGAATTAAAAATAAAGTGAGTTTTCATTTTAAGGTTTTAAATTCTGTTAATTCT
>JAGLHR010000895.1 GCA_023143415.1 Thiomargarita sp.
ATTCTTATTCCGACTGACGAAAATCTTCTGATGTAGGCTGCACCCCCTTGTGGTTGCCCTGAGTAGTTACGTTTTTTCAAAAAAACTTGGTTTCTAAATACCCGATTATTTATGCTTATGTACTTATATATACGGTTTAACAAATTCTTTCAGTTTAGACATTTCAAAACTTTTTGCCAATCTTTTCACTTTTTGTGCAAAGGGAGACAATTTGCTTTCTTGTTGCTCTATTTGTTCTACGTTTTCAATAATTTTTTTAATGTTGCCACCCATTATTAAGTTAAAGAGTGTCGACGCTTGCTCAGAAGAGGGGGCAATAAATTGGCTTTCCGTCTCTTTTTGAGAAGAAGTGGTTGATGTGCTATCATCATATATCCATTCTAATGGTAAATACTTTTGCAACAAGTTAAGTAAAATTTCTGTGCGAATAGGTTTGCCAATAAACTCTTGACATCCTGCCTCTCTACAGCTCTGTTGTTGTTGTTCAAAAACATTGGCTGAATCTGCGAATACAATGAGGTTTTTTAAATGGGCGGATTTGCGAATTTGGCGTGTTAATTCAAAACCATCCATGACGGGCATGACTAAATCAGTGATAATAATATCAGGATAATGTTCTTGTGCTAAAATTAAAGCTTCTTTTCCATCATTGGCTTCTAAAGTACGAAATCCTAAATCTTTTAATAAGTTAATTAAGAAAGCACGATTTTGCCATTTGTCATCGACAATCAATAGAGTAAAGGGTAATTTTTTGGAATGATCAAATCTTTTATAGCCAATGATAGTAGCTTGTTGAGTGCGTTTGATATTCACAGCACCTTGAACTTCGGGTAATAATATTTCAAACCAGAAAAGGCTGCCGACTCCTATTAAACTTTCAATTTGCAATTGCCCACCCATTATTTCTACCAGTTGTTTGCTGATGGATAATCCTAAACCTGTTCCTTCCATCTGCTGCTGTTGATCACCAATTTGTTGAAAAGGTGAAAAAATCATTTTTAATTGATCGATTGGAATACCTATACCTGTATCTTCCACTTCAAAACGAATTTTACCCTCATAGCAAATTATTTTAAAACTCACATTCCCTTTTTCGGTAAATTTAACGGCATTGCTCAATAAATTTAACAAAACTTGCCGCAATCTCTTTTCGTCAGTATGAACTATAATTGGCAATTGATATAATATTTCAAATTTAAAATCGATGCTTTTTTGTTCAGCCCGCATTTTCATTAAATCAGCAATATTCTGTAAAAATTCAGGCAGATGAAAATTGATAGGATTAATTTCTAATTTACCGGCTTCGATTTTGGATAAATCTAAAATATCATTAATTAATGTTAATAGGTGTTCACTACTGCGGTGAATAATATCTATGCCCTCTTTTTGCTTTTCAGTTAGAGTCTTATCGCGCTTTAAAATTTGTGTATAACCTAAAATACCATTGAGGGGGGTGCGTAGTTCATGGCTCATATTGGCAAGAAAGGCACTTTTGGCTTTATTGGCGACTTCTGCGGCTTTTTGGGCTTCCTCGGCTGAGATTTTAGCGTGTTGTAATTTTGCCTCAGCACGTTTACGTTCAGTAATATCTCTTACTATTGCGACAAAAAAGAATTCTCCTTTTTCCAATATTGCAGCCTTCGTTTTTTTATTAAAAAAGGATTCCATCTCCCCTTTTAAAAAATGGGTAGGGGGAATTTCAATATATTGAAAAAAGGTTTCTACCTGAATTAATGTTGTATTTTTGTGTTGATGTATGCTTTCAAGCGTCAGTGTGGGTTGCGAGCCGTTAAGTAAGGGATTTAGAAATTGACGTATTTGTTCTTGAGTAAAATAGGGATTGATTTCTAACAACGTCATTTGCAAGAGTTCTTTAGTTTGATAACCGAGTTGATTTATCGCCCCTTGATTGACATAGAAAATTTTAAAGGTTTCTGCATCAAACATCAATACGCAATCCAATGTCATATCTAAGGTTTTTTTAAACTTGAGCAGTTCAATATGAGTGGCTTTGTTTAATGTTTCAATCGGTTGGGCAATCCATCTAGCAATGTTCTTGCTAATCCAAATCATTAAAAAAGCGAATAGAAAGAGAAAGAGAATTATTATAGTGTGACTATTCGCTTGATGCTCTTCGTGAAATGAGAGATGTGCTAACAATCCCATCATCATAATGAACTGGATAACAAAAGTCATAATGATGACTGCTTTTAAAGAAATTTTTCCAGATGATTTAGATATAGTCGTTAAAAATATCGGTTTTTGTTTTCTTGTCATTTTATTGTGGCTAACCTGATAAGGAAAATTTCACCCTTTAATTTTGAATCAGAATTTGAGAATTTGAGAATTTTCAGAATAGAGATTTTCAGATAAATTCACTGATGTTACGCACTATGTTTCCAAGATGTTTAAGCGATTTTTTCAAAAAATCGGATTTCTAAGTTCGAATAGAATCGCTTTGCGTAACATCAGTAAATTCACTTAAAAACCTCTGAGGTTTTGAAAACCTCTGAGGTTTGACTCCATCAATGTAAAATGTATAAATTTAATAAAATCAATAATTTAATAAAATATAATCCAATATTAGATTTTATTCTGAAAATTTTCACATTCTGAAAATTCTGATTCAAAAGAGAATTATTTCTGCCAATAATTTGTGGACATTTTCAAGACTTTCTTTTAAATTGGCTTCAATCTCTGCCATTGTAATTTCTTTGGAGCTTCGCCCTGCTGCTGGATTAGCAACAATAGCACAAGTGGCATAGCAAAGTTCTAATTCACGCGCTAAAGCCGCCTCTGGCATTCCTGTCATGCCGACAATATCACATCCCTCTTTTTCCAGACGATTAATTTCCGCAATTGTTTCTAAACGAGGCCCTTGCGTTGCACCATAGACACCTTTGGAGTGTACTTTTAAACCGATTTTTTTTGCACTCGTTAGCAATTGATTACGCAATTTTTCGCAGTAGGGGTGAGTAAAATCTATGTGAGTCACTTTGTTTAAATTTTCGCTAAAAAATGTCTGTTCGCGTGACCATGTATAGTCAATCAATTGATGAGGAATGACTAAATCTTTTGATTGCATTTCAGGGTGAATACCGCCAACTGCCGCAATGGCAATCACCGTTTTTACGCCTAATTCTTTAAGAGCCGCTATGTTTGCACGGTAATTGATTTTATGGGGTGGGATGGTATGTTGCATCCCGTGCCGTGCTAAAAAAAACACTGATTTTCCAGAATAAGTGCCTTGAATAATAGGGCTAGAGGTTTCACCATAAGGCGTATTCACTTGATGTTGTTGTGTGATTTCTAAACCTTTTAAATCTGTTAATCCTGTGCCGCCAATAATTGCGAGTTCGTTCATGTTAGTTATCAGTTCTTGTTTTTGGAGCTAAACCTCTGAGGTTTTGGAAACCTCTGAGGTTTTATTCCATATAGTTAATTTAGAAATTCAATCTTCGCCAGAGTAAACACAGCTGCTAGTACAAGTTTCTTGGATTGTGATTTTACACAATTCAGGCAATATTGGCTTTAAACGCTTCCAAATCCAACGGGTGATATTTTCACTGGTGGGATTTTCTAAACCTTCAATGTCATTAAGATAGTGATGATCTAATTGTTCATATAATGGGTGAAAAGCACGTTTAATCTCAGCAAAATCTATCACCCACCCGCTTTGCGATCCTATTTCACCGCAAGCATGAATAGTTACTTGAAAGGAATGACCATGTAAACGACCACATTTATGATCAGCGGGAACATTTGGTAAACGATGCGCCGCTTCAATATTAAATTGTTTAGAAATTTCCATATTGAATTTGAGAATGGTTTCGAGGCTAAAGTTTTTTTAAAGAAAAAAACTTTAGCCTCGAAAGTTTTTTAGTGACTACTCAGGGCAACCATAAAGGAT
>JAGLHR010000896.1 GCA_023143415.1 Thiomargarita sp.
GACTCCAAGACTTAACTTAATGGCAGTGATCCTACGCTCCTATTCCACAGGCGGTTAATGATATGCAGGCAATTTCAGATAGATTGGAATCAGCGCAGGGTGAATTTAATTGGTTTGAATCAGAATTTGCAGAATGAGATAATTTTCAGAATAAGTTTTTTGATGTTATTAACTTTATTATTCTGTTAATTCTTAAATTCTGCAAATTCTGATTCAAACAATTTAGTACAACGGGTTAGCCGGGTAGGGTGGGCAACGTCTTTTTGTTGCCCACCAAAAATGTTAAAATACCACAATATTTATCTTATGCCATGCCTGCGATGGTGGGCAAAAAAACACTTTTCGAGGTTTTAGTTTTTCTTTAAAAAACTAAAACCTCGAAACCACCCTACCTGACTAACTTCCGTTTTTTTTCAAAAAACGGAAACCTCGAAACCATTCATAAACGTCCAATAATTTTATGGAAAATGCTATTCTGTCGCCAAAATGTTGTTAACTCTTTACGCAAAGTCAGTGGCAAGATTTGAGATTCTATGGGCGTATATAACGCATCACAGACGGCTCGATAATACCAAACAAATTCTAGCGATTGGATAGCACGGAGCAGCCCGAAAAGCAAACGCGAGCCAATCAAATAAGCCGCAAATGGAAATGGAAAATAGCGACGTATGAGCCAAATCGTATTGCGCGTTGGATAATACACTCGCCGCCAATTAGTACGTCCAATAGCTGATTGACGATGTATTACCCGACAAGAAGGATCATAAACTATTTTATAGTTAAGACGCATCACTCGGATAGCCACTTCCATTTCATTTTGATAAAGAAAGAAATCCGCAGGATACCATCCTATTTTTTCAAACAAGGTACGGCGAATAGCAAAGCCACAGCCTACAAATGCCATTGATTTCCCTGGTTCATCGTTTTTAGGCAAATGCCAAGTATAAATTTGTTCACCTTTTAAAGATTCAATGCGACAAGCAACGACTCCCACATCAAGGCGAGTATCCAAACATTGAATAATGCGATCAAGTGTTATATTATCTACAGGATGCGAGTCATCATCTAAGACTAATAGATAATCGCCTTTAGCTTGCTTAAAGCCGACATTATAACCCGCAATACCTGTATTATGTGAAAGGGAAATCACATTAATCCAATCGGTTTGAGTTTGCAAAAACTTTTTTGTACCATCAGTAGAGCCATTGTCAATGGCAATAATTTCAACATCGTTACGATCTTCTAAAAGACGTGATATTTGCGTGATGGTATAACGAGTTTCTGTTAGACGATTATAATTAAGAAAAATAATACTTAATTTTGGTGTGGTTATTTTATTCATTTCATCTCTCAGAAGAATTTATAGATGATAAGTGCTGAACCATAAGTTTTAATATTTTTTTCCCTCCAACGCTTCAGCTTTGGGCGTGACTCGCTACCAACTTTAATGTCAATGCCAAAATCACATCTTTGATAAACTGAGTGAATACCAATTTGTCGGTGAAGGCTTTCTTGAAAAAGACTTCGTTGTCTAAACGAGATAGGTGCATAAAAATTCTCCTAATTTGTCAGATTTCATGTAGGGTGGATAAAGCAATAACGTATCCACCTGCAATTATTATACGATGAAAAATGATTTTTTTCATTCGGAATAATTAATACCTTTTGTCATTTACAATATGAAAAAAACACCGAAGTCTTCTACCCAGCAAGAGAATTTAATTGAACCGCCGATCATTATTGATTTTATCCAATTGCTAACAGAATCAAAGTTGTCTGAAAATGAGCAAGGCATTGTCAAAAGACGACTGATTGAAAACCGGGAGCAGTTTTCTAAAGTTTTACAATTGTTAGCAAGGCGTATCAAACGAGAACCAGGAATCCTTGATTTTCCTCAATCACTCAAACAACTCGAAGAAAATGAAGGGCGCGAAATCAGAAGTTTTGATTCGATAGTGAAAATTCTCTCAAGAGATTTTCCACAATTGCTCCAATTCATCTTAGATGAATACGAAGTGGAAGCCAAAAATACAAGGGCACTCATTGGAAAAGAGTTTATTTTTATCAAACGGATTGCCGATGTCATTTTTGAAGCCAAAGATAAAAATGGCTGTGAGGTTATCGTTCATCTGGAATTTGAAAGCGAATATAAATCAGATGAACATATGGATAAGAGGAAATTGGAATATCGACAGTTGATGGAAATGGACGAAGACTACCAAGGGAAAGTGGTTCTTTGTAATGTTTTCTATCTCCGAGGTTCTCCGGAAAATAAGGAGATTATCGAAGAGAGACAAGTCCATTTGCCAAACTCCGATCCAAGACATTCTAGTGAATTGAGATACAAAGCCTATCACCTGAGTCTAATAACGATTGAAACGATCATCAACCGAAATTTGCCCTTTTTGCTCCCGTTTGTCGTTGAGTCGGAATTGAGAAGCATCGACGATGCCTCTACAACAAGCAGCCTTATGATTTCGCTTCAAAAGCAAATTGATGAGCATGAAAAGGAATTGAACCAGATGATTGATACTCTCTCCGCTGCTCAAATGGAAAGTTTGCGAACCACTGTTGAATATTTGTGGAGAAAATCCTATAGTAAGAAAGTGTTCAACAAATCGACTTTACTTATGCTTATGAAAAAACAACTTAATTTCCGAGAAAGAGATATCCAATTGGGTCGAGTTGAAGGTCTCGCCAAAGGCCGAATTGAAGGTCTCGCCAAAGGCCGAACTGAAGGCCGAGCCAAAGGCCGAACTGAAGGCCGAACTGAAGGCCGAGCCAA
>JAGLHR010000897.1 GCA_023143415.1 Thiomargarita sp.
CTTATTAATACTGACGAAAATATTCATCGGGCAATCCCTTGTGGTTGCCCTGAGTCGTTATGTAGGGGCAATCCCTTGTGGTTGCCCTGAGTCGTTACCGTTTTTTAAAATTCGTTTGATTCTAAAATCAGTTGTACTCAGTAGTAGGGTGGGCAACGTGGTTGCCCACCATTTCGATCTACAAAAAATCCATGAACCTATCCCACTATTCGTTTTTGAACTTAGAAATCCTATTTTTTGAAAGGATTTCTTAAACCTCGCGCTCAAAAACCCAACTATTTTTATTCATTATTCTGCATTTTTGAATAGTGGGATAGGTTCATTAAAATTCATTTCGAGGCTAACGTTTTTTTAAAGAAAAAACGTTAGCCTCGAAACCATTCACCATTCACCATTAACCACATTCACCATTAAAAAAAAATGGAACCCTACAAAGGCTTACGCCCCTACGAAGAACAAGATAAAGACAACTTCTTTGGTCGAAATGCCGAAAAACAAATCTTAATTGACAAGATATTGACCAATAAGTTGACATTGTTATTTGCAGCGAGTGGAGTAGGTAAAAGCTCGCTATTGCAAGCGGCGGTGATGCCGCAATTAAAAGAACCGGCTTGTGAAAATCTGGATGTGATCTACCATAACCAATGGTTTGCTAATCCATCTGCAGATTTAAAACAAACGCTGGTTGAATACCTCCAAAAGTACAACAAAATCACTGATGATAAAACCTTAGATCAGTCATTACCTTTAGCCACTTTTTTTCACTTCAGCACGATTTTTACCAGTGATCCATTGGTGATTATCTTAGATCAGTTTGAAGAATTCTTTAATTATCAACGCCATAGCAAATATTTCAAGACTTTTATTCGACAACTGGCGGAAGCGGTGCTGGATCGAGACACCCCAACCGTGTTTGTTTTTTCCATGCGCGAAGATTTTGCCTTGGAATTAAACGCTTTTAAACCCGAATTGCCGATATTACTCTTTAATAATTTCTATCGCTTAGAAAAACTGAATCAAAAAAATGCCCGCCAAGCGATTACCGCCCCGATAAAACCCCTCGGTTTTAATTATGAACCCGGTTTAGTCGATATTCTGTTGGATGATTTAAGTCTGCGCGAACAACGGGATCGTTTTGGAACAGCGACGGATTTATTAGATGCCCCCTCTTTTGTCGAGCCACCGCATTTACAGATTGTCTGTATGCAGTTGTGGAAACTTAATCAACATAATCTGAGTCAACGAATAACAATCGCCACCTACCAAAAGCAAGGGCGGGCAACCAACATATTAAAGGATTATTTTGTTAAGCGGGTGCAACAGTTATCTCCACAGGATAAAAAATTGGCTTCCGCGGCGTTTAACTATTTAGTCAACAAACACGGAACAAAAATGGCGTATCCGCTAGGCGATTTGGCGAAACAAATACGGGTGAATGAAACCACCCTCGATCAAACGCTGAATAAATTGGAGCAAGCCCGCATTTTACGCCGTCAGAAACGCCAAAATGTATTGTGGTATGAATTATACCATGACATTTTTTCCAAAAGTATTTATGACTGGAATGAAGGCTATAAAACTCAGCAGCGTATTAAAAGAGTAGCGATAGGCACGGTGGCGGTATTTTCCAGTGCTGCTTTATTATTTATGGGAAATGATTTGTGGGTGAACTATACGACTTACCATCTCCGTTTAAGTCTAAAAGTAGGCATCTCCGATACCATTGAAGTATATCAGGGCAAACAAGGCAGTGCTGATATTTTCAGACAGCAACAATTCCGATATGAACTCAACTCGACTCGTGCCAATATTGAAACGGATAAATTGTTTCTGCAAGAGCCGATAAAAAAAGTCGCCCGATTAAATCAGGATTTGATTAGGGCATTTCCATTGGCAGAACGATTAGAAGCGGATTGGGAAAATGGTGATATTGAGAAAGTCTTATCTTTTGCAAATCAATATATTGGCGGGTATAATAAGGACTTATCTCTTCAAACCATAGAACAATTAGCCGGCTTTCGTTCAATTAAAAGTATTGATCGCTTAAAGCAACTATTACCAAAGCAAAATAAAAAGGTCAAAGTAAAGATTATTGAAGCGTTGGGAAACAGTCAAGCACCCCGTCAACTTCAACTCCCCCAGTTTTTGTTGCCTTTGACGAAAGATGATGAACCTGATATCCGTAAAAGTACCGCCGATGCACTGGCTAAATTGGGTACAGTTGAAACAATTCCATCGTTAATTGAACTATTCAAAGACCCCGATTGGACAGTTTACCTCAGTGCCGCAAACGGAATTACGCAATTGGGAGCAAGTGAGGCGGTTCCGCCGTTAATCGAATTGCTCCAAAACACAGATACAGAAATCCGCAGTAAAGCAGCTCACGAGTTAGCGCAATTGGGAGCATACGAGGCGGTTCCGCCGTTAATCGAATTGCTCAAAGATAGCGATTCTGATGTTCGTAGCCGTGCCATCAACGGGCTAGTGCAATTGAAAGCGCGTGAGGCGGTTCAGCCGTTAATCGAATTGCTCAAAGACACCGATGACTCTGTCCGCAGCAGTGCCGCTGAAGGGTTAGGGCAATTGGAAGCGCGTGAGGCGGTTCAGCCGTTAATCGAATTACTCAAATATGACAATAAAGAGGTTCGCCGCAGTGCCGCCAACGGGTTAGGGCAATTGGGAGCGCGTGAAGCGGTGCCGTCGTTAATCGAATTGCTCGAAGACGACAATAAAGAGGTCCGCAGCAGTGCCATCGACGCTTTAGCGCAATTGGAAGTGCGTGAAGCGGTTCAGCGATTAATTCAATTGCTCAAAGTGCCCACTTCTGGTATCCGCCGCAGTGCCGCTGACGGGTTAGGGCAATTGGGAATGCTTGAAGCAGTTCAGCCATTAATCAAATCGCTCAAAGACACAGATTTACAAGTCCGTAGCAGTGCTGCTATCGGATTAGGGCAATTAGGAAAACGTGAGGCGGTTCCGCCTTTAATGGCATTGCTCAAAGATAAAAATTGGCAAGTCCGCAACAGTGCCGTCAAAGGGTTAGCGCAATTAGGGGCGCGTGAGGCGATTCAGCCTTTAATCGCATTATTCAAAAACAAAAACCTCAATTGGAGAGTTCGCAGACGTGCCGCAGACGTGTTAGCACAATTGGGAGCGCGTGAAGCAGTTCAGCCGTTAATCGAATTGTTCAAAAACACTGATTTTGATGTCCGCCGCCGTGCTGCCGCCGCTTGGTTAGGGCAATTAGGAGCGCGTGAAGCGGTTCTGCCATTAATCGAATTACTCAAAAACACTAATTGGAAAATCCGCTACAGTGCCGCTGACGGGTTAGGGCAATTGGGGGCGCGTGAGGCGGTTCTGCCATTAATCCAATTGCTCAAAGACACTAATTGGAAAGCCCGCCACAGTGCCGCAAACGGGTTAGCGCAATTGGGAGCGCGTGAAGCGGTTAAGCCGTTAATCCAACTGTTCAAAGATACCGATGAAGATGTTCGCAGCAGTGCCGCAGACGGGTTAGGGCAATTGGGAGCGCGTGAGGCGGTTAAGCCGTTAATCCAATTGCTCAAAGATACCGATGAAGATGTCCGCAGCAGTGCAGCCAACGGGTTAGGGAAGTTGGGAGCGCGTGAGGCGATTCAGCCATTAAAGGCATTACTCAAAGAGGATAATAAGGAGGTCCGTTGGAGCGCGTTTTTAGCGTTAACTCAATTAGGCGTTCACGAATTGTCACCATTGACAAAAAACGAAATAGCCACCTTGAAGAAACAATCTCACCACCAAAGTGCTGGGCAACGTCAA
>JAGLHR010000898.1 GCA_023143415.1 Thiomargarita sp.
AACCCACCATTTTTCAACGGAACGGTGCCACTTCGTTCCCATCCACCCTACATTAAGAGTTTTTTTGTAGGGTGGGCAAGGTTGTTGCCCACCGAGATGGTCGTTTTTTGTCGTTTTTTGTAGAAAGAAGGTGGGCAATAAAAGGACCTTGCCCACCCTACAAAAAATTCATCAGAAAATTTATGCTTCAGTACTTATTACGCAGCAAGCAAGCTCCTTTGGGTGTGAGTCGGTATTTTTGCTGAGGACTGCGGGGCGAGTTCGGTTGTGTCATCTCGATCAGTTTAGCGATCAGTGCAGGTTTAAGATAATTCATTCTGAAAGTCTGGCGATGATTCAAATTCAAACGAGCCATCAGTTCGGTCGCCTTGAATGCTTGACTGGTGTTTAGTAGGTATAATAAGCGTTTTACTTGGTCGGTTACTTGGTCGGTTACTTGGTCGGTTGATGCCATTTCCTCCATAGCTGTTAGCAAGGCTTGCAACATAAACTCAATAAAGGGCGTGGAATTAGCCGCCTGATCTGAATTGACCAACGCTTGATAATAGTCGGCTTGCCTATCCCGAATCACGGTTTCCACCGGCAAATAAGCCAAAGCCGGCTTCCACTGACTCAAAATCAATGTTTGCCACAATCGCCCCACGCGCCCGTTGCCATCGACAAAAGGATGAATAAATTCCAATTCATAGTGAAATACACAACTCACAATCAAAGGGGAAACTGGCTCAGATTTCAACCAGTCAAAAAGTTCAGCCATTAACCTTGAAATTTGGCTGCACGGTGGTGCCATATGCACCCAGTTTTTGCCCCGATAAATACCCACATCACGAGTACGGAAAAAACCAGGATGATCCAATAAACCAGCCATCAGCACGGCATGAGCTTCTAGCAAATGATCACAGCTATCTGCTTGCCATTGATTCATTTTTTCGTATGCAGTAAACGCATTTCGTACTTCCTGAATTTCTCGTGGCGAACCCAGTACGCGCTTGCCATCTAACAAAGCGGTGATCTGTTCCAAACTAAAGGTATTATTTTCAATTTCTAATGAAGCCTGAATGGTGCGAATACGATTACTCCGCCTAAGCAATGGAGAATTTGACATTTCCAATGCCGCCCAACGCCTAGAACCTCGCCTATCTTCTCGACAAAATGAAGGATGTCAGGGGTAATGTCAAAGGGTGGGTGATAATGGGTCAAGATGTCCTCTTTAAGACCTGACAGGTTTTAAAAACCTGTCAGGTCTGGCTAAACTAAAAATTCTATTTTATTTCAATGAGTTAAACTCAAACGCTGATTCACTGAATAAACAATTCCCGCCGCATCCAAGCCACATTGAGCCAACAATGTCGCCGTATTACCATGTTCAAGGAAGTGATCGGGCAAGCCCAAATTTAATACAGGTGTTGAGGAGGTATGTGCCTGTAAACATTCATTCACCGCACTGCCCGCTCCCCCCATGATGACATTTTCTTCTACAGTGACGAGGAGATCATGCTGTTGTGCCATTTTTATAACCATTTCAACATCTAACGGTTTGACAAAACGCATATTGACAACTGTGGCATCCAGTTGCTCTGCCGCTGTCAGGGCAGGTGTCAATAATGTGCCAAAAACGAGTAGAGCCACTTTATGTCCTTCACGACGTAATTGGGCTTTGCCGATGGGAAGACTGGTCAACTTTAGCCCAACGGGAACACCGACTCCGCTTCCGCGTGGATAACGTACCGCGCTAGGACCATCATGCTTAAAGCCCGTTGTGAGCATTTGCCGACATTCATTTTCATCAGCAGGTGCCATGATGAGCATATTGGGAATGCAGCGCAAATAGGAGAGATCAAAATTTCCACTATGGGTAGCCCCATCTGCGCCAACTATTCCAGCGCGATCAATGGCAAATAGCACAGGCAAATTTTGCAACGCGACATCATGTATTAATTGATCATAAGCCCGTTGTAAAAAGGTGGAATAAATCGCGACGACAGGTTTTATGCCTTCACAAGCCAATCCTGCTGCAAAAGTGACGCTATGTTGCTCGGCAATCCCGACATCAAAAAAACGATCTGGATATAACTTAGAAAACTCAACTAAGCCAGAACCTTCACACATTGCGGGGGTAATACCAACTAAACGCTCATCTTGAGCAGCCATATCACAGAGCCAGTTGCTAAAAATTTTGGTGTAAGATGGTATTTTTGCTGGTTTAGCCTTTATTTGACCTGTTTTTGGATCAAAAGCAGTAACCCCATGATAGACGCAAGGATCATTTTCTGCACTTGGAAAGCCCTTACCTTTTTTGGTAATGATGTGCAGAAATTGTGGCCCTTCCAACGCTTTCATGTTTTTCAAAGTGCTCAACAAAGTGGGTAAATCATGTCCATCAATGGGACCAATATAATTGAAACCCAGCTCTTCAAACAAAGTTCCTGGTGCCATCATGCCTTTGACATGTTCTTCAGTACGCCGCGCAAGTTCATGCACTGTTGGGATACGTCTCAGAATTTGTTTACTGCCCTCGCGCATTGAGGTGTAAAACTGACTTGATAAGATTTGAGCCAAATAATTGGACAAACCACCCACATTTGGAGAAATCGACATATCGTTGTCATTTAAAATCACTAAGAGATCGACTCCCTGACCACCAGCATGATTTAACGCTTCAAACGCCATTCCA
Source organism: Thiomargarita sp. (assembly GCA_023143415.1). Taxonomy (GTDB): domain Bacteria; phylum Pseudomonadota; class Gammaproteobacteria; order Beggiatoales; family Beggiatoaceae; genus QNES01. The sequence goes on from JAGLHR010000898.1 coordinate 2,675, forward strand.
GCCGTCATCGCACCATCACCGATAATGGCGATATTTTTACGATTTAAAGCCAATTGGTGATTGGCAATAGCCATGCCCAGGGCAGCACTGATGGATGTACTAGAATGCCCCACGCCAAAAGCGTCATAAACACTTTCGCTCCGCTTAGGAAAACCAGCAATACCCGCATCTTGGCGCAAAGTCTTCATGGCATCACGCCGCCCTGTGAGGATTTTATGGGGATAACTTTGATGCCCAACATCCCAAATTAAGCGATCTTCGGGGGTATTAAAGACATAATGGAGGGCAATCGTCAATTCAATGACACCCAAATTGGACGCAAAATGACCACCTGTGCGACTTAAAGTTTCTACCAAAAAATGGCGTAACTCCGTTGCCAGTTGAGGTAAATCACGTTCAGGACATTCGCGCAATTGGGCAGGATTTTGGATTTTATCTAGTAATAGTTGGTTCATTTCTGTTAAATTAAAGAGGTTAAAATTACTGTGTCCAAGTTTTTGATGAAATTCAAGGACAATAATTGTAGTGAACTTAAATGAGTCATCGTATATTTAAGCACAAATTGTACTTTTTGATTTGAAAATAGTATATTAATAGCTTTGTCAAAGGATTTTGAACAGGATTTTAATCGAAAGTTGTAACTACTCAGCCGTTAGCCTTGAGATAAATCTATTCGAGGTTTAAGTTTTTTGAAGAAAAACTTAAACCTCGAATGCTAAACTCAGTCTTCTTTTAGTCTGCTTT
>JAGLHR010000899.1 GCA_023143415.1 Thiomargarita sp.
AAGCGTTGTACTCCATTTTCAAAAAAATTTCAACTCTTAATTCGTTTATTTCGTCAATTCGTTGTACTCATATTGTTGTACTCATATTAGAGTTAAAAATTCACCATTCATAATTTATTATATCTAATGTTTTCGCTAATGGCGAATGGTTAATAGCGAATTTAAAAAAAAGAATTGTTAAAAAGTTTTTATTAAACAATAAGTTATATTGTTTTCAAACCCAGTTTCTTTTAATCAGTTTATTTCAACATGTTAATATTATTCATTGAAATATCAATAATGATAATATTTTATACTATTCGCCTTTGGTATTCGTTTTTGAGCTTAGAAATCCGATTTTTTCAAAGGATTTCGAGGCTTACCGTTTTTTGAAGAAAAACTTTCGCCTCGAAAGTTTTTTAGGAAGTCATCAATAATGATTGAAAAAATTGAATTAACAGATGAATTTGCCAAAGCATTTCATTTAATGGAAAACACGCATCAATGTGTTTTTATTAGAGGTAAGGCGGGTACAGGGAAATCGACTTTGTTGCACTATTTTTAAAAAAATACCAACAAAAAAATAGTGGTATTAGTACCCACAGGTGTAGCAGCCCTGAATGTAGGTGGTGCAACCTTGCACTCATTTTTTAGATTGCCACCCCGCCCAATTCATCCTGATGAAATCAAAACGCTACGTTCAAAAACAAGGCGCAAGTTATATCAAAAAATTGAAACGATTGTTATAGATGAAGTTTCAATGGTTAGAGCCGATATGATGGATGTCATTGATCAATTTATGCGCTTAAATGGCAAAACGCGCAAAAAGCCTTTTGGTGGCGTTCAAATGATTTTTATCGGCGACTTGTTTCAACTGCCCCCTGTGGTTTCCAGTGATGAGGAAACCAAATTATTTTCTACCACCTACCAAAGCCCTTTCTAGTGCGAAAGTTTTTGATGAGCTTGGCATGGAAGTTGTCGAACTGACAAAAGTTTATCGTCAAAAGCAAGAGGCATTTATTAATCTGCTTAATGCCATCCGTAATCGTCAAATTGGTTCAACTGATATACAACAGATTAATCAGCGTTACCAGCCGCAGTTTGAGTCAAATGTGAATGATTATTACATTACTTTGACAACAACGAATCAGATCGCTTCACAAATTAACGCGGCGCTTATGGCAAAATTGTCTTCACGCTTGCATCATTTTGAAGGGGAAATAAAGGGGAAATTTAATAAAGAGAGTTTTCCAACAGATTTGGCATTATCACTTAAAGAAGGGGCGCAAGTGATGTTTGTTAAAAATGATGGTGAAGGGCGTTGGGTTAATGGCACCCTGGGTAAAGTTAAAATGGGAATAGTTTTGGGATCAGAGTAGTAAAGTTAATTGGTAGTCCTTTTATTTTACTCCGTCCCTATTCCCTCATTATTTCAGACATAACAAATCGCCTCACTTTGAATTAATTTTACTCTGAACCCAATTATTATATACGAGCCTGGCCCCTTGATTCATTCTTGCTCACACGCTCTTGGTTAGGGCATTTCCCGCAAAATTCTGTCAGCGATGGGTAAAGAACGATATTCGTTATATAATCGTTGAAATCGTTCTTTTTTAACTGACCAAATACCAGTTGTTCTATTATACACAATGTTTGACCGTTGTTCATTAATCCATTTTGAATAACGAGACTTACGTTGCTTATTTGATGGAATTTCTTCTAATGAACGTTGCAAAGCTAATAAACGTAATAATTTAAGTTCAGCTGCAATCTCCACTTTGGTCACTTCATCGCTAACACGATTAAGGAAATTATATAAATCTACCATTCCTCCAAAACTAACACGTCCTTTTAATTTCTTTTCCGCTACTTTCACATAAGCTTGTTCACGTTTGTTAAAGTTGATGAGCATGGTATATCTGTTTGGTACCCAACCTTTTTTATTAGTTGGTATTACTTGATACCAATGTTCTCTTTGAATTATTAAATCTTTTAATGGGCGGACAATTGTACCAATTTGTAATATATCTACCGTTTTTGAGTTCCAACGTGGTTTTTTACGCAATTTTACTCCAGCACCAGTTATGATTCTTACAGGTACATAGGGGACTATTTCTTCTTTGACGGGTTTATTTTCAGATGGTTCAGTGGGCTTTTGGAATTCCCAAGTGATTACAAGTACAATTAGGAATACTACAACAACGGAAATTAATAATTGAAACAATAAATTACGTCTTGATAGAGGCGCAGGACGAGGCTGAAATGGATGAGGCACAGGACGAGACGGTACAGAACGTACTGGCTGAAGTGAGGTTTTGTCTCCTTTTGTAATTGAACTAGATGATGGGGAATGAGTAGGTTTTCTTTCAAATTTAAGCGGTTTTTTATTAGTTTGAGGAAACTCTTTTAGTGTTTTAGTATGATCGCAGTCCTTACAACATTTGGCATTTTTATCTGCCATGATTTTCCAACTACTAAGTAAGTAAGCACTTTTACATTTTGCACAAAAAACAATCTCATCACCTACTTTGATTCTTTCTCCTATAAAAGGATCATGACGCTCTTCCTTGAGAAATTCTCCATGTTTTCTTTCATCTATAGTATGAGTATGGATAGTCAATTTAATATACCTATTATTTACACTTGCTCGTTTCGAGTTTCTCCTTCTGGTTGATAAGAAGGCAAAGCTTTTCTATCAATTTGAAAATCAGCGAGGCTCAATGATTCAGATGACTGATCCGTTGGACGTTCTAACAACTTTTTCTGGACATCGGTTTCATTGATAGCATAAGAGGCATTCTCTTTAGTAATCGCGTCAATTCGCTCATTGACCATGATAAGTTTTTCATCATCGTCTTCAGCTTCTCCAGCAATCAGAGACACACGCTTTTCAAGGGGACATTTATTAGGGTTAGAGTAAAGTCAATCTTTCATGGCAAGATTAGTTCGAGTTTTAACTATGGATATTCTACAACAATTAATATGATAGGACTTACGCATTGACAAGAGAAGTATTTTATGAAACTGTTTAAATACAACGTGTTACAAAATTTGTATTTTGTCATTTTGACCAATTTAATTCATTATTTTTTATAACTATATGATTTTTATAGAGAACATACTTTTTTGAGTTTGTCAATGCGTAAGTTCTATATGACTCTGACCCTAATTATTTATTTTTGACCCCAATTATTTTGTTTTTAATTGTGTGAACTCTTTTTTAAGCTTTTTAACCGTTGCAAAGTCAAGGAATGTAAATGTTTAAGTTTTTTAGCAATCTTAGGTTGGGTAACTTCTGGAATAACACGATTGAGAAAATTACTTAAATCTACTAAGTCTCCATAATTCGTTTTTTTTTCTTTTAATTTCTTTTTTGCTACCTTTATGTAAGCTTTTTCACGTTTGTGATAGTTGATAGACATGGTATATTTACCGGGTACCCAACCTGTTTTATAAGTTGGTGTAGTGACTTGATACCAATGTTCTCCATCAAGAGAATCCTCTTCTAATGTGCGGACAATTGTACCAATTTGTAATATCTCTATTACCGTTTTTGACTTCCAACGTGGATTTTTACGCAATTTTACCCCAGCACCGGTTATAATCATTACTGGCTTAACTGAAATAATGTTTTCTATAGATGAAATTATTTTTTCTATAAATGGGATATTTACTATTTCTTGTTTTTCTAATGTGATTAGAAATCCTGTAACTAAAATAAAAATGAATAAAAATAGTAAAACCTTTTCTGGTAAACGCAAAAAACGGCGTGAATGGGAAGGGGGACGAGCTGTGGTGGAACGATACTGTGCAGGACGATGTTGGGGAGCAGATTTTCTTTTAAATTTAAGTGGTTTTTTGTTAGTTTGAGGAAACTCTTCTAGCGTTTGAGTTTGACCACAATGTTTACCATCAAATATAGCTCCCCAATTGGCAAACAAAAAAGCGCATTGGCATTTTGCACAAAAAACCACCTCATCGCCAGGCTTAATCAGGTTATGATTATAAAACTCATGACGCTCTTCCTTGAGAAATTCCTCATGTTTTCTTTCATCTATCGTATGAATATGGATAGTCAATTTAAATTACCCATTTCTTAATTTACATTTGCTCGTTTCTAGTTTCTCCCTCTTGTTGAGAAGAAGGTAAAGCTTTTCTATCAATTTGAAAATCAGCAAGTCTCAATTCAGATGACTGTTCTGTCGGTTGTTCTAACAACTTTTTCTGAACATCCGTCTCAATAGCGTAAGAGGGATTCTCTTTAAGAATCGCATTAATCCGTTCGTTGACCAGCACCAAATCCTCATCATCGTCTTCAGCCTCTCCAGCAATAAGAGCTAAACGTTTCTTAAACAGAGTTTCTAGTTCAGCCAATTTAGCGTTATCATTGAGTTGTGCCATGCTTTTTCTAGTTTTATCCTGACCAATGGCTATTTTTAGATCAGTATTATATTTTTCTTGGATTTGCTTTTCTGTTTCTGTGGCTAGTCGTCTGAATACAATTATTTCAATTTCTAAGCCAAAGACCTCAACAATCTTTTCAATTGATATATCCACTATTCGTCGTATTTCAGGATAGTCTTTAATATCGCCATATTGAAGAACGTTGCTAGGAATCGTTTCCAACTTCGTTTTGAGATCATCTTCCAGAATTTTTTTGACTTTCCCTAATTCATCGGCGCGTGACTTAAAGTTATTGGATTGAAAGGTATTCCAACCACCTTGACCCACTGAACGTACCTTGAAAGCAAGGGAGAATTTCATCTTTTCGCCCCTACCCCTATCTCCGAGTGGAAATGTCTCAAATTCAAAAGACTCATAGCCTTCAAGTAATGCCTTAAAGCGTTTAGCTATGTCGGTTTCTAACAATTTTGGTGTTACGCTAACTTCTTCTAAACCAAATTGTCCCTCTAATTTTGCGACAATTCTGCTTTTTAATTCTTGTTCAACTGGAATTTCACCTTCAATATCGGTGTAAGCAAAACGCATATAAAAGCGTTCCGCATTTATCGTGTGAATCAACTGTCTTGCTTCTTCAAGAGCCGTTTTCCCAATTTCTTCGATGATGCTCGTATTAGGATTAATATAGGGCGTTATTTTTTCCAGATTTCTAATCTTGCCTTCCATCACAAAAGTGAGCTTGACTTCCGTATCTGTATTATAGGTGGTAAAATTGCCATTTTTTTCAAAAGATAAACCATCTCTTTGCAAAACCAGAATTTCAACATCTTGCGGTTTAACCAGATGATGTTGTACCGTATAACCTATTTTTTGGGTTTCTGTTTCAATTTCTGCCTTGATTTCATTAGGTATTTCCTTATTGGTTTCGTTTTCGTCGAAACTTTTAATCAGTTCAGCATAGGTTTTTTCAAATAAAACGGTCTTGGTAATTTGCGCCAGTTTTTGATTGATCCAATCTTCCAAGTTTTCAATTTTAGCCGCTTTATATTTCCTAATATCATCCAGCTTCATTTGCAGTTCATGTTTTACACGTATCGGCGTTGAACTCTTTTGCACCGTACAGTCCTCAACAGAAATCTTGAACGATAAAAAGTCCTCTGGAAGTGATAGCCGGCTTTCAAGAGATAAAACGCTAATTTTGCGCCCTTCTTGAATCAAGACATTATTTAAGAAAACGATTAATCTCTCACGAATACTACCGTTTAGTTGATGAATGAATTCTGGTAAAGTGGCGTTTTCCCAAAAAAAACTCTGAATCTGTTCTTGAACTAGCCTTTCTAATTGAGGGCGACGCTCATAAGCTAAGACACTATTTATTTTGTGTTCTTCATTAATTTGAAGCACCGTATTGAGTTTAAGTTCAAGCTCGTCATCGCAATCCTTGACGCGAACTGGAAAATAATCAGAACTGATCTCAAAAGGTATTAACGGTCCTTCTTTTTCCAGCACCAACGCGATGTGAGTCTTGAGAATTAAGCCCACTTCTTGTTGGGCGTGTTGGCTTATCTGTTCTTGTAATTCTTCACGCAATTGGAAGTAATGCGTAAGAAAGTGAATACCCACCCTCGTTTTATTTTGGGCATATTTCTTAATCCATTTATCTATTAACTTATCGAAAGTTTTACTCAGATGATCGCTTTTGTATAAGGCTCTCACCACCTTATATTCATTCCCCTGTTCACAACGTGCCTCATAAGCAACATGAATATCAATAGCCCGATTACTAGGTATATCTTTCACAGTGCAAACAAACGCAGATTCGATAGTATTCTGATTAGATACCCAATAATATCTTAACTCACGACCAAAGTTTTTTAAACGCCCTAAACGCCCTATTGGACGTTCATCGCCAGTTTTCGCGTCAATACATACAATGGCTTCTATAGAAGAATCTATATGAGGCAAATTGGATGGATCATCTAATTGCCGAATGATATTTTCTATCTTAGGCTCAGTTTCTGAAGTTTCTTGAACATGAAAAGTTTTTTCTGACTCAAAATTAGGCGTTTGTTTAACCGTAAATTTAGAACCGGAATCTGAGCTTGGTTGTGAAACTTTGAAAGTTTTTTTAGAACCCTTAATTACAAATTTTCGGTTTTGTTCAAACATAAATAACTACCCACATAAAAAAATGTTCGGATAAATAAAACTTTAAATGCGATTGTTCGTAAAGTAACCAATTGTTTGTATTTCCTCAACATTCAACTTAATCCTACTTTTCATGTTCATGATTTTGATATTCATTCTCAATAATGTAACCTTTACATTCTTTAGAATGACTACCATAAAAGGCACGCCAAATTTTTCTTTGAGGATTGAGTACAATTGCAAACTGCCAATCATTACCAAACAAACGCGATTGCGTCGCTTGATCCGTGCCTGACATAAAAACATCAAGCGTATTAGGATGAGTATGATACCACCCAATTATTTGGAATTCTGAACCAGGCTGTTCTAATAATTTATCTGCTTCATCAAGCATTTCCTTCCAAGTTTCGTGAGTCATTTCTAGGTAGGCACTGCTTCCTTTAGCTGATTTTCCTGCAATTGCTTGTTCAACAACTCCATAAGTGATATTTGTATCAGGATCAATGAATGTTTTACCCAATAAGATTCCACCTTGTTCTACGATATTATACGAAGTTTCACCTACTGAATTCCAGCCAATATGACGCATAATGGTTTCAAATGCAGTTTTTTTGATATAGATATGGTGGTGTTTATCAATAGAATTCCGACACAAAGCAGATGGATATTCCCTTAGACGTTTAAACTGAGGTTGCGATCTGCTTTCCGGATTGTATGAAGGTTCGGACTTCTTTATTTTGAACTTCTTTTTTATTTTACCAGATAATTGAGTTGAGTTGAGTTTTGGCTTGATATCAAAGGCTTTTTTATGCCTGTTCTCCTGTTTTTCTACCTCCAAATTTTCCATTGGGCGTTCCTCCCACAAGTTTTTATCTATAGGAAATTTATGGGAATTGTTTAGGTACCATTCTAAAGCTTGTGGGTTAGCTTTAATCTTAGGTTTTTCAAAAATATAATTTTTTTCATAATTAAGAGAACGAGCAATTCTTAATAGGTAATCGAACAATATTTCGTCGGAATCATATTCTTTATAATCTATCCAACTAGAACTTCTAGTATCTGCAATACGAAAATGAGGATGGAAAATAAGAGGGATTCCAATCATTTTTATTTCTGGAGCTATAGAAATATTTTCCTTTATTTCAAATAGAAAACCTTGATGTATATCCAATTTTGGCTCTTTGCCACAACGAATATTTTCTGCCCAATTAGGATCAACAACGACAAGACTTTTTACATTTATTTGAGCATAAAAATAATTATCATATTTTTTAATGGGGGTTATAAGTGGCAAACAGACTTTAGGCAAAGATTTTAAATCTATTTGCCTTCTCTCTTCAGGTTGTCTTTCATCCTCAGAGTCTTTTCCCTTGAAAAATTTTTTTATGAACTTGTTCATAGTTTAATTAATAAAACCCTATTATCTTATGCGTTTTACATTAACTACAGGACAAAAAATGTAACCTATATTACCCTAAATATCTAAAGATATTTTGTAACTACTCAGTCTTAGGTGTTGCTCACGCAAAGGCGCAAAAGCGCAAAGGGATTCAATTTGAGTTTTTTGAAGAAAAACTTGAATGACAATCTTTTATTCCTCATTTCGTCAAAGTGATTTTTGATTCCTTTGCGTCTTTGCGTCTTTGCGTGACATTTTTGATGAAAATAAGGCTGAGTAGTTACGATATTTTAATGATAAAGTATAATTTATCTGTCCTGTAGAAAAAACACTATTGAATAATACCCACTTATCCTTTAATACTAAATCTTTTCTTTGATTGACTTTTAACGTTAAAACGAGATTTAGTTGGATCAGGCAAAATGGTATTATCACAAGGAAAAATTCCTTTATTCAGGTTTTTCTCAAACCAGTTATTTGCTGTACTATTCGCAGGACTATTAGGATTGGTTATTTCCAAATCAAATTGTAATGTCCGAATCATGCGAATAACATAATGCCCCAGTCCTTCTGCTAAATTCCATGTGCCATGACACCATTTTCCTTCCTCATACCAATTAGGATGAAAAGGCTGAGGTTCACTCCGCATAATCGTTTTGGGTGGACTGATTGGATAATCACTATAAAGTTCTAAACGGAGAACATGTTGGTCACGATATTTAGGCTCTGAAGCAATAATTGTCCGGATGTTTACAGTGAGTTCATAAGTCTCAACATAGGGCGGATTACCTTTAACGGGTTTCCATTGAATAATATCGCCCCTAATGTTCTGCATTTCTTTATAATCGTTTTTTAATCTGATGTCACGTTGCTCTTGTGGTGTTGTCATATCCACCTCTACTTTTCGCCAGCATCAGTTGCAGGAAGAACACGAAGGACAGTGCCATTTCGCACATTTGCATCTAGGAAGGATTGGTTCATATCAATTATCGCACCATCCTTGATAGCAAGCTGGTAACCTTCAGAATCATGATGAATAAAATTTTCAGAAATCAACTCTGCAATTGCTTCTTGCGCTGTTATCGTGTCATCTAGTTGAACATTTAGCAATCGCCCATCAGTCGGGTGCTTAAAACTTACATCTACATCAGCCATTTATACTTTTCCTCTATTCAACAGGTTTGGAAAATAGGTTGCTCTTCTGATAGTTCATAATATTTATAGCTATTATGTTTATCAAAAACGGCAACGACATGACGGTTGGGTATCCCTAATTCTGCAAGGGACATTTCTAGTATTTTATTACTGGTTGTTGACAAACTAAAATCAACCTCTATCTGTTTCGTTGTTATTTGTTCGTTATCTTGAATATTTTTTTGCTTTTTACAGTTATTACAAACGGTTTCGGTATCAAAAATACGGAAAGCGGGTTTATACATCTCAATATTTTTTCCACACTTTTTACATAACACGGACACCACAAACGTTCTATCAGAGCGAAAATCTAGGGTTGCGCCCGTACCTGAATACTGATCTTGCGTAACATATTTCAAAAAATCTTTGAGTGTCACTGAATGAGTTAAAGGTAATGAAATGATGTTTGGATAAGTGACATGTCCCATACAATCATTCTTTACCGGTAATCCTAACACATCAAAGTCATTTATTTTACCCTGAAAATAGATTTTTTTGCCACGACTAACTGGTTGTCCACACAAAAATTTTATGGCTTCTTGTACTTGAATCGCTGAAATAATGGATGAGGTAATTTGCACCGTCGGCATTTTTCCTTCATCCAGTACAGCACGTTTAAAATCGTCACAAGAATAGCGTTTCCTCGCCGCGATCAATTGTTCATTAGTCGCGCCGCATTGATAACAAGGCGGTTCCGGCGGAACAAAAACACTAACATGTCCACCCAGTTCATAAATACCACTATCGATCCACGGCGTGTTAGCAAGCCAACATTGTCGATTAATGGCAAAACGAGTTTCTACATTATCCAAACAACCTAAGACTATATCCATTGTTCTAAATACGCCCGTGCCTAATTCCCAAACAGCGTCACCATGAAACCAACCTATTTTAATCTCTTCTAATAAAGACAATTCTTTGGTACGCGATGCCGCGATTTCCGCTTTTTTCTTGCCTTTATCCGCTTTACGAAATAACACAGTACGGCTTAAATTTGAGGTAGAAACGGTATCAAAATCGACGATAAAAATATTTCCAATGCCGAGCAAAGCCAAATTTTTCAGAGTTTCATTGCCCGTCGCTCCCGCACCGACAACCATAACTTTGGCATTTTTCAGTTTTTCTTGATCCCACCAAGCAATGCGTTCTTGCCTATCAAAAGGGTTGTCGTCTATGTCAATGATTTGATTAATCTGAAATTTTGTTTTTTTATTACTGCCATTCATGTCCACATGCCTTGCATTTCCATTTTTTTTCAGTGGTAAAAGTAATCTTATTTTCTGTACGACAATAGGGACATTTTTTGGGTCGAGTTTTAGTAATAGCTTTTAATTTGCCAGATTCACTAGATGAACCCTGTGGCGAAATATCCTTTGCCCCTTTAACATGGAACTTTTTTCTTTCGCTTTGTTTTATCGTAAATTTTGTTTTATCGTCATCATTCTCAATATCTATGTCTGAGGTTCTATTCAAATGTTCCTGCAAATAACTTTCATTGCTAATAGGTTCCCGTTTTTTATCAAAGAAATTAAAAACCTTTTTAAACCAAGCAAACATTTTTTTAGTTATCCACAATTAAAAAAAAATAATTAGGCAAATGCTTTAATTTTGCTTTTCAAGATTGATAACAATTGACGCTTAAATTTTAATTGCGCTTTTTGAGTCCGTTCTTTAGTCCGTTCAATTTCAGCTGAACACATATTCCGTCTTATTTGCAAATGTTTGATTAACTCTTTTTTTATGCGTTTCCCTTCTTTTGAATCATAAGTTTCCGAAATGACTTGCTGAATTTGTTGAAGTAACATTTCTGAAATTGCTAACGCTTCTGGATGAACGGTGTCCTTTTTTAGACCATACAACACGGTAAACCAAAAGTCAATAAGACCAGCCCTAAATCCATTTGCATCAACAGAAAGACCAATAATACCTTCATCTATCAATCTTTTATTCAAAACATCTTGCATCCCAGGATGGAAAATCCAATAAACCAATAGTTTCAGTTTATTAACGGATTCATCATCATCTTTTTGAAGTGTCGCAAACAGCGGATATTTAGAGGGCCACAGACCATATTCATTCATATCCAATCGGGCTAACATATATCCACAATAACCGACTAAAAATTGCACAGTATATTGATTAGATAAAGAATATTTTTTAACATTTCGATCTATCTCAGGCAACCATACCTTTAAAGTTTCCAATAATTCATAAATACGAAATCCGGTTCGTCTAGCATATTCAAATAAGACTTCATAAGTTTGTTCCCTAACTTCTTTTTGACCTTGATCTAACAAACGTTTGATCCAATAGAGCGCATCAAATTGCGATGTAAATTGTAAACGTTTAGTTACACCTAAAACAACAATTAATACGAGATCATGATGTTGTGTTCGCATCAGCTTCTCAAGAAAATCTCTAATTGTTTCCTTTAGCTGGGGATGATTCAACATTTCTCGAATGAAATCAGATAGACGAATAATAATTTCTCTTTTTTTGTCTGTAAAGAGTTGTTCTTCTAATCCCACAACAATATTAACCAGTCTGTCTCCCCCATAGTAATTAGGATCAGACACAGCCATCTCTGCTGATAAAGTAATGAAATTTTCAATCACTTTGTCAGATACATCAAAATCAAAAAGTAAACCTGCATCACGAAAACGTTCAAATTGCCTTAGTGTATAGAAAAAATCTTCTGTTTTGAAGTATCTCTTAAGTTCTCCTCTTAAATAAGGTTCCGAAAAGTCTATTATTAATGAGTCTTTTTCAGAAGAAATTATATTTAGATAACATTCTTTCAACAGTTGATGAGAAGTATCTCCCCATATTTCGACCAAGTTTTTTTCTACTGGCGTTTTCACTGTATTGGTACCATCATTGGTTGTTTCTTGGCGTGATTCTTTATAAACTGTTGTTTTTATTCCTCTTAATAACAAAAACACCATTTGTTCAAAATCGTGGGGACTTAAATCTGAAAAAAAGGTAGCCACGTATAAAACTGCTTTTTTTATAGAATTTTCATCTTGGAGCAATTCGCTAGGTTTAACGGTTTTTAAGCTTTGTAAAAACGCATTAACATCATCACCTTCACAATATTTAGTTCGTTTTTCGATTTCTTCTCTAAATTGTTCTACATTATTCCGTAGATAACTGTGAACTAATTTGTAAAAATCAGCATTATTTTTGGGCCATAAACCATCTTTTCTTTGTTCAGAAAGTCTTTTTTCAAAGTATTCTATTCTTGATTCGTCAAAAAAATAAGTTCTTAATAGCGGCGACAAAAACCAAATATTCCAATAAGAAAAGCAAAATTTGGTTTGTTCCGTTTTTAATATTTCCCTGATAAAATCCGAATTGACTATGCAAACTAACATGATATGATTTTCACGGAAAGTTTGCTTTATCCTATTCACATCAAGACGATCTTTAATGAACATGGAATCAAAAAAACCTTGGGAGTCCAAATTTAAACTCACAAAGACTAAAAGCTTTTTTCTACTAGCCGTTTTAATTTTTTCATTTGTGAATATATCTACATGCAGATCAGTTCGATGTCGATTTTCACCAGAAAAGGTCAGCAATCGTTTTTCATAATCTTTTAATTCTGTTCTATCAGCTATTGCATAAGAAGCTGCTAGCGCAATATTTTCTTCAAGACAATCAATTAAAATAATTCGTTCTTTTTCTAATTTATCAAAATGTTTCGTTAGCTCTTCATGCAAATTAACATTAGGTAAATCTGAATCCATTTCTGGAACAATGGTTGTTGGATCTTCAAAAATAGTTTCTTTTCCATAAAACTGCTTAACTTCACCAATACTACTGGCATTAAGTTGTGATGTTATGACTGCATTTTGATTATCAGTCTTCTGTTTTACAGACGTATCTGTTGATCCAAAATTTGCAGGTTCGCCGTTTTCTTGAGTTTCTTCAGATGCGACAGTGTTTTTTGGATTTAAAATAGTCTCTCCCGCATTAGCAGTTTTCCCTTGACTGAGGGTTGAATTTTGTGGCTCTATAGGTGCATCTGGACTATCAGGCTCCTGTTCTACAGACGTACCTGTTAGCACAGAGGTAGCCGTTTCGCCATTTTCTTGATGATCATTTTCGTCAAGCACCGTCGTCGCACTTGCTTGATTTAATGGGTCTTCTGCATCAGTAGCTTGCTCTTGATTAAGGGTATTTTCATCACTCATGATTTATCTGATCTATTATGTAATCTAATACGAAAATTTATTTCAATTTTTGTTAGAACCAAAAGTCATATTGAGGCTATTTATATCCCCAGCAAAATGATTTTGTGTACCAATTTCGGCACCTTTATTATTTACTATCTGCTTGGTTACGGGTTGGGCTTTAGCTGTTTTTTTTTCTTTAGGCACAAATATAGCTAAACGTTCATCCCAAGATTTCGCCACTTCATTAGTCATGCTTTTAAAATTATCATCCCATAAAGCAAATAATTCCTTAAAATCCATAGCAAGACCTGTATTCCTAATTATTCCCTTTTTATATCCTTCCAAAACAAGTCCAATGACTTTTTTAGTTTTATAATGATAAATAGGTCCTCCACTTTGTCCAGCACCCCTTATCGCATCAGGAATTTCTATTTTATTATCTTTACGAAAGCGTGAAATTTTACCAAAATATGTGCCAATTTGGTGATTTTCACTTCGATGTTCTGCTGGATAACCCAAAGCAACTACTTCATCAGAGACGTGAGCATGATCATATTCCGAAAGAATACCCAAAGGGAGATAACGGGTTGGGTTACAGTCTGCCTTTAATACAGCAATACCATCATTATCCTCGTCTTTCACCGATTTATCTTCGTCAACTGTTGCATCGTATCTTTTACCAGAATTGGTTTCAATGACAACTTGAGATTGAGTAAGGAGACAATGATAAGCCGTTAATAAGTAGCCATCAGGCGTGATAAAAAAGCCAGTGCCTTGAAATTCATCATAGACAAAAATTTTGACTGTCGCCTTTTCAATTTCACGATGAATGCGTTTTTTGAGTTCATCATCTACTGCCATAAAACTATTCCTTATATCAGATGTAATTAATTATCTTAACATCATTCTGAAAATGAGTTGACCTTTAATTGGGCCAAATTAATCAGAAACTGCCCCTTGATTAGAAAATCCATGCCGACTATTCCATTGATTTTAAATCCATAATCCATTGCACCCACTTCAATCTCGAAGTCAATCGCCTCAAAATCATTACATGATTAACCTATCAATCCGCCGTGTAAAGACATATTCAACGCCACCGACTCCTTGAATCTGACGTAATTTTTCATCAGATTTCAGTTCAAAACCAGCAGATTCTAACAAAGTATAACTCGATCATCAAGTTTTTTGTAAATCATTGATTTTAAAAGACATCAAATTTTGAGTCATTAAGAAATAATTATCTTAAAAATCAATAACTTGCTTTTTTAAACCTTTAAAAATTGATTGAGGCAAAGTCAAATAATATCAAAAACTTAATGATCGAGTATAAGAAAAAATAGTGCTGGCTGAACCAGTATCAAGCAGTACCTCTTCAATTTCAAGCACCGTCTCCTGATGTATCAAAGTGACCTTTACAAAAGGTAAGCCATCGCGCATTCTAATCTTCATCCATTACCTCGTATGCCTAACCATTTGCGTATGGTGATATCAAGCGTTTCTCTATCCGTATGAACGACCAAAAGCTCACGTTTTGGATTATCATGATGAAGGTGGATGTAGTCGTGCATGGCTTTTTTAGAATGACTAAAAACATTGATAACGGCTATGTCATTCAAAACACGCTTTTTAGCTTCAGAATGTGCTTGAATCGCTTCAATTAAGAGCCATTTTTTGGGGTAGTGAGTGCGTATTTCTTCCCATTTCATAAGAACCATCCTTTAAGTTTTTTGTTCAGCAAAATAGTGAATATCGTTTTTGCATTCATCTACCCTATAAACTATTCCTTAGAACAATCAACACTAGAACAAAGATGATCCAAAGAACCCTCAACAACCAAAATGGTGGCTGTTATCATTGCGCTGGTAGGAATGGCCAGTGCCGCTGCTAAACCATCAAACGTCAATCCAATAGCAACCAATTCTACTTTTTGGATACGAGATTTTCCACTTTGATCATTCCACTTAGGACAAATTTTTTCCCTTAAAATCTCTTTGTGATTTTCAAACCAAACCCTTACCTCATTTAAGCTATCTTGGTTTTCTTTTACTTTGAGCTGATCAAGCCAAGTTTTGAATATTTGCTTGATCGTTTGAAATGAAGGGCCTTTTGCATAACGAATTGTATCGGGATCAGCCTTAATTGGATTTATTTCGTCATACCATTCTTGGTACAGTTCAACTAAATGTTTTTCAGTTTGTTCTTGATTCATAAATAATTATACCTTCATCCATCCCGACGCAAAAGTGACTAACTCCTTGTTATAGTCGGGTTGAATATTTTTTGTACGTAAGTGATCGCTATCTAAATTTTTCCTTTTTAGAATCTGTGTTCGCAATAATATCATAAAATTCTTCATTTCGTCTTATTCACTACTCTGTCAATCTCCCAGTGAAAATGGTAGCTATTTGATTTTAAGGCGCATTCCCAAAAAAAGGGTCATTATCAATCTCGGCTGAGTACAACGAATTGACGAAATAAACGAATAAGACTTAAAACCCCGGTGGTTTACAGCGTCTTCGCCTTTTTTGAACATATCAAAGCCAATTGATTGGAGTCCATTTAGGAACAAAACCAAAATCACTTGTGCAAATTAATGATGAGAAACGGGCAGTTTCTTGAAGAAACTGGCCGTTTCTAAAAATACAAGTGATTTTATGACTGTTCCTAGTATATTGTCAATTTGAATTTGTCTGTTGATATCAAAAGACCTGACAGGTTTCCAAAACCTGTCAGGTCTAACACTACCCGTCAAAATAACCTTGACAATGTACTAGGAGCGAGAAGTCTTATTCGTTTATTTCGTCAATTCGTTGTACTTAGCGTGAAAATGGGAATGCACCCAGATTTTATCAAATTAATAAATAATGACTTTTTTGTCGGTTTTTGTTATCAAAGAAATTAAAGGGGCTAGGTTCGGATTATTCTTGGTCAGTAATGGCATCGACAACAACCATTGACTATAGCGATTGGAAAAAACGGAATAATTAAAAATATCATATTAAACAATAAGTTATATTATATTTTAAACAAATTCTTTTAACAAATTTATTTCAGCATGTTAATATGACTTATTAGAATATCAAAATGATAAGATTTTGTACTATTCGCCCTTGGCATCAGATCAATAAATTCACTCAAACTCAGTGGCTCCAAAAACTAATGATTGAAAAAATCGAATTGACAGATGAATTTGCCAAAGCATTTCATTTAATGGAAAACACGCATCAATGTGTTTTTGTGACAGGTAAGGCGGGTACAGGCAAATCGACTTTGTTGCACTATTTTAAAAAAAATACCAACAAAAAAATCGTGGTATTAGCACCCACAGGTGTAGCAGCCCTGAATGTAGGTGGTGCAACCTTGCACTCATTTTTTAGATTGCCACCCCGCCCGATTCATCCTGATGAAATCAAAACGCTCCGTTCAAAAACAAGGCGCAAGTTATATCAAAAAATTGAAACGATTGTTATAGATGAAGTTTCAATGGTTAGAGCCGATATGATGGATGTCATTGATCAATTTATGCGCTTAAATGGCAAAACGCGCAAAAAGCCTTTTGGTGGCGTTCAAATGATTTTTATCGGCGACTTGTTTCAACTGCCCCCTGTGGTTTCCAGAGATGAGGAAGCCAAATTATTTTCTACCACCTACCAAAGCCCTTTCTTTTTTAGTGCGAAAATTTTTGATGAGCTTGGTATGGAAGTTGTTGAATTGACAAAAGTTTATCGTCAAAAGCAAGAGGCATTTATTAATTTGCTTAATGCCATTCGTAATCGTCAAATTGGTTCAAGTGAGATACAAGAGATTAATCAGCGTTACCAGCCGCAGTTTGAGTCTAATGTGGATGATTATTACATTACTTTGACAACAACGAATAAGATCGCTTCACAAATTAACGTGGCGCTTATGGCAAAATTGTCTTCACGCTTGCATCATTTTGAAGGGGAAATGAAGGGGAAATTTAATAAGGAGAGTTTTCCAACAGATTTGGCATTATCACTTAAAGAAGGGGCGCAAGTGATGTTTGTTAAAAATGATGGTGAAGGGCGTTGGGTAAATGGCACTCTGGGTAGAGTTAAGAAAATCAGAAGAGACGAGATTCAAGTGGAAATCGCTGATAAAAAAATTTATGTCGTCGAGCAAGTCAAGTGGGAAATACTGGCTTATCAATTTAACGACAAAACGCAAGTGGTGACGACTGAAGTGATTGGTTCATTTATACAATATCCACTCAAATTGGCGTGGGGCATCACGATTCATAAAAGTCAGGGCAAACAGTTTGATAAAGTGATTATCAATTTAGGTTGGGGTGCTTTTGCACATGGACAACTTTATGTCGCGCTGAGTCGCTGTAAAACACTGGAAGGGCTCATACTTACAACGCAAGTGCGCCCAAAGGATGTTATTGTGGATGATCGAGTTATCGCGTTTTTTTCTAAAGCACGCCCTGCTGAGGCAATGTTGATATAGATTTAGGGCAACCACAAGGGATTGCCCCTACATAAGAAGATTTAGGGCAACCACAAGGGATTGCCCCTACATAAGAAGATTTTCGTCAGTCTTTCTTCATAAGAATATTGTTGTAGGGGCAATCCTTTATGGTTGCCCTGAGTCTGTATTAATAAGAATATTGTTGTAGGGGCAATCCTTTATGGTTGCCCTGAGTCGTTACAGATTTTCAAAAAAATGTTTGGCAGCCAAACTTCTGAGGTTTTGGAAACCTCAGAGGTTTTTCCTGATCGATTAAAACCAAGCAATCCCTTCTACATCATTATAAGAAGAAGAAATTTCTTCTTCATGTGTTATACTGCATGATCCAAAATTTAGCACACCGATAACCAGCTTATCATGTTCGTGATAGCCGATTATCAAATTATCGTTTGGCAATGTATCAAGTGCCTCAATTTCTTTCACCCCGTCTAGTTCGCACGTAGTAATCTCACTCCCGTCATAAGCTAACACTCTAACATTGCCATCCAAACCGTGGCTATCAGGATCATGCCCCCCGTGTACGTTTTGTACAGCATAGAGTGTTGTGCCACTCTCATTCCATGTAATGCCTTCAATCTCACCCTCATAAGGTACAACCAAGGTAGCCGTCGCTGATGGCAAGTCATCAAATCTGAGCAATCCCTCATCTTGTGCCCATCCCCATAGTTTTCCATCAGGACTGAAAGACAACGCATCAACTTCTTGAGAACCTGTGGAACCCAGATCAGTCAGTTCTCCGTTTTCCTTGTTCACTAAGTAGAGATGCCCAGGATTGGAGGTATCATCACCCGCAGACGCATAAAGTTGACAACTTTGAGGATGAATATCAAGCCCTTCAATATCATAGCCCGGATATACACTCAGTTCTGTCACATCGCGTGTGGTGTCAATTGTGAAGAAATGTGAGTTATTGAGTCCCGCATCATGTACGCCATAGAGCAGGATAGGTTTGGGAGGATTCAACATTTCCAGTGCTGCATCAACTTGGATGCGCGGTTTAGTAATATCATTCCTCGTATCCAGAATAGGCTCACCTGTATCCTGTAATACCGTCAAGATGTCATCAAGTGTTGCGGAGGGTTTTGCGGATTTTAAGACTGCCCACGCCCCAGTAACATGAGGTGCTGACATAGAGGTGCCACTACCCGTAGCATAACCGCTTGGAACAGTGGAATTAATCTCTACGCCAGGTGCTAAGAAATCAAGGATGTCGGCACTATTTGATAAACTGGCTATATTATCACTTTTATCAGTTGCGCCAACACTGATGGCGTGAGAAATGCAGGCGGGGGCACTAATCGCATTAGAAGAGCCATGATTACCTGATGACACTATCGTTGCAATACCAACATCACGGAGAGCGGCAATAGCAGTTGTCAGTGTTGGAAAACTAGTATCACACTGGTTATAGAACTCACCACCACCTAAGCTCATGTTGACAGCCGCAATATCTAGCCCTTGTTCGTGTAGTTCAAGTACATGTTCAAGTCCAAGTATGATGTCAGATAGGTAAGTGCTCAACCCGCTTCCATTACGATGAAACACCTGTATAGCAACAAGATTAGCCTCTTTCGCGATACCCTTGACACCGCCATTAGCGACAGCAATTCCCGCCGTGTGTGTACCATGCAAGCAAACATTACCTGGTTCTGGACAATATGTCGCGCTCCCAGTACCGATTTTTTCATCTAATCCCTCTGGGCATAAAGAGTTTGAACCAGAGACGGAGAAACACGCTTCCGCAACCAGTTTATCTGCTAAATCAGGGTGTGTCCCATCAACGCCGGTATCCAGAAAGGCGACTGCTTGACATTTCCCCGTATAACCCATATTCCAAGCCTCATCACCTCCAATAAGGGGAACACTCTTGCTTAGATTAGGAAAGAAAGGGCGATCAAGTTCTACAGTTTGGGTGAGTGAATTATTTTCAATCTGTTTCAACAGGGAGGCATTAACTTCCATCCTTAGAAAAGGAAAATTTGTGAATTTCTTTATGTTCGTCTCATCTATAGACATGGCACCAAAAGCGTCTGGCTCTTGAGAAGGCGACAAGCTCTTTAGATAGTCGTCTTGAACTTCAGCTATTGTTTCTTCTCGTGATTGTCTTGCTCCACTTCTTGCAGACGACTCAGCCATCTTCAAATCAATGATGACACGAGCAGTGCCATATTGCGCTATTGCTTCCTCAATGGTTTGAGGAAAAGACTTGTCTGATGACGTTGGAAATGAGGGATCAGCTGGAACCGCAAAACTTGGCGACAAAGCATTCATAAGGATCAGAAAAGACATTCCCCTGAGCAATTGAATCATTGACTTGTGAACTCGTCCTATCTGGAAAATAGAACGCCATGATAATAAAGTGTTTAACATAAAATTTCTCCTACAAATAAAAATGAGTGGGTTTTTACAATCAGTATAGTCTATTTTTACCTACTCCGCATTTTTTCAATCTTTTTTGCCGAGTGTTTTTCTATTTATTGTATAATAATCAAATAGTTAAAAAAATAGTTAAAAATATTGACAGAGTACGATATTAAGAAAGAGCAAAAAAAATGATTAAGCATATTTTGCACCACTTTTATATTATTTCTAAGTCTATGTTTTTATTAATGTTAATTTTTAATGTTGCAAATTGTGATGCAAATTGCGATGCAAAATGAGAATTGACGACTAAAATGAGAAAACAGTTGTTCTTTATTCAGATATAGATTTTCAGAAAAATGGTTACTACTCAGGGCAACCACAAGGGATTGCCCCTACATCAGAAGATTTTCGTCAGTCTTCATAATAATCTGGTTGTAGGGGCAATCCTTTATGGTTGC